>ONWQ01000466.1 GCA_900321565.1 uncultured Eubacteriales bacterium | reverse complement strand
GGCATGCTGGAGACCCGGGACTTTGCGCGCATGCAGGAGATGATCATCTCCTTCAGCAATCATCTGCGCTACATCTTCCATGACAATCTCAGCCAAGTGCCGCTCAGAGCGGAGATGGACGAGGTCCGGGATTACCACCGGATCATTTCCATGGACAGCCGCCAGCCGCTGATCCTCAGTCAGGAGATCTCGCCGGAGGCCATGGACTGCATGGTCCCGCCCCTGATCGTTCAGACCTTCCTGGAGAACTCGTACAAGTACAACGGACGCGGCCGGGAAGCCCTGAACTTTACCGTGCGCATCGACCGGGTGGAATACGAAGGCGCGCAGCGGCTCAGGATCCGCCTGAGCGATGACGGGCTCGGGTTCTCCCGGGAATCCCTGGATGAGCTCAACCGGAAAGTCCGGTCCACCGGGTTTGACCAGTACCATATCGGGATCAGCAACCTGCGCCGGAGGATGGGCATCCTGTACCGGGAGGACTATGAACTGGCCTGCTTCAACGGGATCACCGGGGGCGCCAACATACTCATCAGTATTCCTGCCCGGGAGGAAGGGGGAGAGGAACCTTGACAGTACTGCTTGTGGATGACCAGCAGTCGATCCTGAACGGACTGCTCAGCGGTGTGCCCTTTGCCGAGGTGGGGTTTGACACCGTGCTGACCGCCGGGAATGCTTCGGAAGCCTTTGACATCATTCAGTCGCGGCCCGTGGACGTGCTGCTGACGGACATTGAGATGCCGGGGGAAAACGGTCTGCAGCTCATTGAGAAGGTGCGCGCCGCGCATCCTGGTATCCTCTGTGTGCCGCTGACCTCGCATGCCGACTTTGAGTTTGCCAAGCAGAGCGTGCGCCTCGGCTGTTTTGACTACCTTGTCCAGCCGGCACCGTACCAGGATATCGCCGCCTGCCTGAAGAAGGCGTTTGACCGCCGGGTCGAACTGGCCCGGGAAGCGTATGACCGGCAGCTCGGAAGCATGGTCAGGGTCAATGAACCGGGCGTGACCGGAAGCATGGTGGTCAAGCTCTTCTCCCTGATCCCGGAAGAGGTGGCGGAAGCCATGCATTACCTGACCGCCAGCGGGTATGTGATCCAGCGGGACACGCCGGTGCGCCCATGCGCGGTCATTGACCTGCCCTATCTGCGCCGGGAGGACCCGTCGCTGACCCAGGACGGGCTCATGACGGCCATCCGGGAGAGCTTTACGCTCGCGCCCGGGCACCCGGTGACCCTCATCTGCCGGAACCCGTACCGCCAGTTCATGATCCTGCTCTGTCATCCCGACGGCGTGAGCGCACCGCCCTGCACCCGGGAAACCTTTGACGCGGCACTGAGGGAGCTGACCCGGCGCCTGCAGCGCGAGCCGGCCCTGTATGTGCTGCCCGAGACCACGCTGGACCGCATCAACGGTATGATCGCCTCCGTGCAGAAGCTCACCGAAGAGAATGTCACCGAGCGCACCGGGGTCATTGACTCCTCCGCCCCCGCCGGCACGCCCGCCTTCGCGTCCCCGGTCGCGGACCAGCTCCCGCGCTGGAAAGCACTGCTGGAACAGAACAAGTATGACATCCTTCTCCATGAGATGCAGGCGTTCCTGGAGCGTTTCCGGCAGCTGCACCCGAGCCTGCACATGCTCTCCGACCTGCACCAGCAGTGGACCCAGATGTTCTTTGAGCACCTGAGCAGCCGCGGTGTCAGTATCCTGTCCCTGTTCACCGGGGAATACACGTATGCCATGTACCTGGAATGTTTCCGGACAGTGCACCGTCTGGAAAAGGGCATCCTGTTCGTGCTGGACGCGGCCGCGGCCCGGATGGATATCGCCCTGGAACAGGACGATGTGGAGCTGGCCAAGGCGTATATCCACAGCCACCTGAACCAGCCGATCCTGGTGACGGATGTGGCCGATCAGGTGAACCTGAGCAGCGAGTACTTCTCGCGCCAGTTCAAGAAGGAGACCGGGCTGAGCATCAAGGACTACATTATTCAGGCAAAGGTGGACGCTGCGAAGGACCTGCTTGCGCGCTCGGACATTCCGGTGAGTCTCATTGCCCTGGAGATGGGCTACGATAACTTTTCCCACTTCACCCAGATCTTCAAGAAGATCTGCGGGGTCACACCGAGCGACTACCGCAAGGACTGCAGGGAGCGGGGTTAGTCCGCGGCACAGCGCCTGAGGGGCAGGAGCTCATACAGGGCCTTGCGGATATACCGGTCCCAGAAGCTGAAGTCATGGTCCTCCCCCTCTGCGACCTCATAGGATACCCGCCAGCCGAGGGCGCGCAGCGCTTCCACGTCATCCTCCACCCGGGCGCGGATGAACTCACGGCTGCCGCAGGCAATGAACAGCTGACTCTGTTTTTCAGGGTCAGCGTTTTCCTTTGCCAGTTTTTCCAGGTCGAACCGGGAGCCGCGGATGGTCTCCGGCGCCCCGAAGGTGGCATTGTACAGAGGGAAGTATCTCCGGAAATGTTCGCCCTCCAGTTCCCGGACCAGGGTCTCGGTCTTCACGGTCAGGCCGATGCCGCCGGAGATATCCACGCAGGCAGCATAGAGGTCCGGCCGGGAGATGGCCGCGCCCAGCGCCGCGTTCCCGCCCATGGCGTAGCCCATAATGAAGGTGTCCCGCCGCTCCGGCGAGGACGCGAACAGTGTCTGCATGATCACCGGAAGCTCTTCCGTCAGGAAGGTCAGGTTCCTTACGCCATAGCAGGTATCCACACCAAAGGAATTGGGGATGTCCGGCGTGACCAGCATGACATGGTTATCCTGGGCGTAGCGCTCCGCATTGGAATAGCGGTAGGTCAGGCTGTGGTCATCCCCGCCGCCATGGAGCAGGTACACGGTCTGGAATTTCATGCCGGGCCGGTACAGGGGCCGCACTCTGAGCCCGGGCATCATCTGCGTGGAGCCGTCCGTGCTCTCGTCATAGTATGAGTACGCGTCCGTCGGGTAGATGATGGTGATGTCCACATAGTGGCCCAGCGCCTGGCTCCGGTAATTGAACGTAACCCTGCCCATAGCTACTCCTTCCCGCCCCTGGGCGCAATGACCTTCTTCCAGTAAGGCACAATCAGGCTCACCGCAATGAGCATGGTCAGAAGGTCCGCAGTCGGTGTGGCAAAGGGGATGCCCTCGATCCCCGCCACAGCGTTATACAGAAGCATGAACGGCACATCCAGTCCGCCCTTGCGCAGGAGCGAGACCAGCATGGGCCGGAACTTTTCGCCCGTTGCCTGGAACACAGTGACCGCCATCATGGTCACGGACGCCGTGGGACAGGTCACGCACATGATGCGCATGAACCGCTGGCCATAGGCCACGGTCTGCGCGTCCCCGATAAACGCGCGGGTGATCTGCGGGGAGAAGATGAACAGGATCAGGGTGAACACCACGGCAATGCCCGTGCTGTACAGGAGCGTGGTCCGGATGGCCGCGCGCATGCGCTCGCGGTTCCCGGACGCATAATTGTAGGCGATGAGCGCGAGCACGCCCTGGGTCATGCCCTGGGCGACCGCGAACCCGACCATGTCAATCTTCTTGGCAATGCCCATGCCGGCCATGGCTTCATTGGAGTAGCCGGAGACCAGGGTGTTGAGGAAGGTATTGGAGAAGAAGGAGGCCAGGACCATGAGAAAGCTCGGGAACCCGGTGACCAGGATCTCCACGGGGATGCGCTCCCGGAGCGTGAAGTGCCGGGGGTTCAGCG
>ONWQ01000264.1 GCA_900321565.1 uncultured Eubacteriales bacterium | reverse complement strand
TTTCCTCTCACATTCCAGCATTATTCTGTTTGTTTCTTAGATATTTTGATTTTCCTATATGCGGTTCCAAAAAAAGACAGCAGCCAAGTCACGGTATTCCCGTTCATTGCACACTGTCTTTTGTATACTGATTCTTCTGTCGTGTCAGGTTTTCGTGGAAATCTGTTCCTGAAGCCAGTCCCTCAGGTCCTGATATACCTGTTCCCTGTCCAGTTCATTGAGCACTTCATGCCGGTCACCTTCATAAAGCCTGCATGTGACCTTTTTCAGTCCGGCCTGAAGCATTTTCTGCTGCACGCGCAGAACGCCTTCGCCCATATCACCAACCGGATCTTCCTTACCGGAAATCAACAGGATGGGTAATTCAGGATCTATCTTACGGATATTCTCAATATTCCCGTCTTCAAGAACAGCCTCAAACAGGCCACGATATCCATTCAGTGTAAAGGTGAACGTGCACAGCGGATCCTGATAATAGCGTCTGACAATCTCTGTATCCTTAGTCAGCCAGCTGCGGTCAGGTACACTGCCATCCAGGCAATACTGCTTATAGGGTCCGCTGCCAGTAGACAGTTTCGCCATCAGTCTGCTCCTGAACCGCCACGAACGGAAGAGCGCCATTGTACGTGTCAGCGTCATGGCAAGCATACAGGTTGCCCGTGGAACATCCCCTGTCCCCATGACAATCGCACCGCTCAGGCCCTGGCTGTACCGCGTCAGATACTTGCGCAGCATATAGGATCCCATGCTGTGGCCAAGTATAAAGTATGGAAGGTCCGGGAACTCCCCGGATGTCATCAGAAAAAGCTTATGCATATCTTCAATCAGGGTATCGCTCGGGTGTTCCGGATCAAAGTACCCAAGGTCATCCGGTTTCTCCACGCTCAGCCCGTGCCCCAGATGGTCATGTGCCACAACGAGAAACCCCTGTTCTGCCATATACTCCGCAAAGCCATCATACCGATTCATATGTTCGGTCATTCCATGCGTCAGCTGCAGTACGGCATGGAAAGGCTTGTTCGTATTCTCCCAGCGGTATCCCTTGATCTGTGTATGTCCATTGGAAGACAAAAACTGGAAAGTCTGTTTCATGTGTTGTTCTCCTTCTATGACCCATTGCCGGCATTACGTATTCGCTTCAGGTGTCTTTCCGGACTCCTCCAGCATATCTTTCAGTCGCTTCAACCGCTGCTCATGGGACCGGATCGCAAGCTCCATTGCCTCCTGCAGCTGATCATTCTCTGTCGTCTTTGCTGCTTTCCGGATGCGCCCCAACCGCGATTCCACATCCTGAATCTCCATTTCCAATGGTGCCTGGTATCCCAGTGCCTCACCGTAGACCCCGCGCAGAAGTCTGTCCATCTGATCGGCAAATGTATCACTGCCTGTCATCAGTGAGATGGCACGTGTTGCCTTCAGAAGCAATGTACACGGATCTTCACCCTCCCGCGCACCTCGCAGGATTTCCATCTGCAGGACCTCTGAAACACGGGTACGATCCTGATAGGATTTGTACACATCCCTGAGTTTCAGTTCGGCTGCTTCCTCCAGTCCGTCCATGCGTATTCCCCTTTCAAAAGAAGGGTCCGCCCGGAACCCGGCGCGGACCCTGATCAGTTATTGATTGTCTGCGTCTTTCAGGAACGCAAGGTATGCCTTATAGGCTTCCCAGAGGTCTGCCTTGGAAATCAGTTCATACGGTGCATGCATGCTCAGAACTGCGATGCCGGCATCAATGACATTCATACCATACTTGGCACACATGTAAGCAATGGTTCCGCCGCCACCGACATCCACCTTGCCAAGCTCTGCCGTCTGGAAATCCACATCATTGTCATCCATGATCCTGCGCACCTGCGCGACAAATTCCGCATTGGCATCATTGGAGCCACTCTTGCCACGGCTGCCGGTAAACTTATTGAAGCAGATGCCATGGCCAATGAAGGCTGCATTCTTCCTTTCAAAGACACCGGCAAAATTCGGATCAAAACCTGCAGAAACGTCACTGGAAAGCATGCAGCTGTTTCTCAGCATCCGGCGCAGATGAATCTCACCGCTGACACCGGCCGCTTCCATCAGCTCTGCGCAGACATTCTCAAAGAAATGGGAATTCATACCGGTTGCGCCCACAGAACCGATCTCTTCCTTGTCAGTCAGAATAGCGCAGAGTGTTCTTTCCGGCATACCCGAGAAGTCCGCAACGGCACGGAGAGACGGATAGGCACAGACACGGTCGTCATGACCATAGCCCATGATCATGGAACGATCAAAGCCCAGATCTCTGGATTTTCCTGCAGGCACAACCTCAAGCTCAGCAGACAGGAAGTCCTCTTCTTCAATACCGTATTCATCCTTGAGCAATGTAAGCAGAGCCTTTTTGACTGCTTCCTTCTCTTCACCACTGGCCGGTTCGCTGCCAATGATAAGGTTCAGTTCCTCGCCTTCGATAACCTTGCCTGCTTTCTTCTCCATCTGTTCCTGAGCCAGGTGGATCAGAAGGTCTGAGATATAGAAGACCGGGTCTGCGTCATCCTCTCCCAGCGCCAGTGTAACCTTGGTTCCGTCCTTCCGGACAATCACGCCATGCAGGGCGAGGGGCTGTGCAACCCACTGATACTTTTTGATGCCACCATAATAGTGCATGTCCAGGTATGCAATCCCGTCGTCTTCATAGACAGGATTCTGCTTTACATCAATCCGTGGCGAATCAATATGCGCTCCCAGAATATTCATGCCATCCGACAGAGGACGTTTCCCGATCACGAAAGCCATAAGGTCTTTATGCATCCATTCGACATATACCCGGTCACCCGGTTTCAGTGTCCCGGCCTTATCCAGACTGATAAAGCCCTTGGATTCCAGAAGTTTTACGCCTTCTGTCACGCATTCACGTTCAGTCTTGCCATGATCAAGGAACTGCTTATATTCCTGTGCAAAAGTATTCAGTTCAACTCTTTCTGCAGCATCATACTGATTCCACGCAACTTTGTTATACATGAACGTACTTCCTTTCGCTTCCTACTCACAGAGTCTTCACTCCGCAACATTCCAGATTGTACCAATGCCAGGCCCATTGTGCAAGCCAAAACTTACATTTCCGCTCAAATCTGGTCCCGGTTTTTCCCTTGAAATTTCCCGCAGACTTCAGTATAGTGAAAAATGTATACCATACGCAGGAGGAAAGTATGTACAGAATTCTCAGAACCCCCATGGAAAGTATGCCCTGGGACGATTTTGATCAGGTCGTCTTTGATATCGGCAATGTGCTCATCGCTTTCCAGCCCGAGAGCTTTCTTCAGACCATGTTTCCTGACAATCCGCAGCTGCGCCAGCTGCTTCTCAGCCGTGTTTTCCATTCTCCGTACTGGGTCATGCTTGACCGCTGTCTGGTTACTCCGGATGAAGTCGTGAAAAAAATGGCCGGTCCTGATGAAGATCTCCTGCCTGCGATTCACAGGGCTGTATTCGAATGGGTGAATCTGATTCCCGCCATTCCTGCCGGCGTGGATGCCATGAATGCCTGCCGCGCGCACGGCAAAGGTGTATATCTTCTTTCCAATTATAATACAGACTTTTTCCTTGCCACCCGCAAACGTTTTTCCTTTCTTCAGGACGTGGACGGCGAAGTCGTTTCCGGATTTGTGCATATTCTCAAACCGGATCCAAGGATCTACAATCTGCTGATTGGCAGATATCATCTCAATCCGGACCGTACCCTGTTCATTGATGACAGTGCGGCTAACATCGAAGGAGCAGCAGCTGCTGGTCTGGCGGGTTACTGGTGCAGTTCACCGGACGACCTGAAAGCGTTTTTCCGTTAATGGTATCCGCGGCAGGGTTATCTGGAAGACCATGCGCTGAAGAAATTTAAAAAAAGTGCCTTCCCACCTTGACACTGCAAGCTTTGCGTGGTAAATTACGCGAGTGAGCCGCACGGGAGAGGTCTGTCTAATGTGCTCTGCACAACCTTGTTCCCGGCGAGTATTTATGAGGAGGTGCTACACGCATGTATGCAATTATCGCTGCGGGTGGCAGACAGTATCGTGTTTCTCAGGATGATGTGATCTTTGTGGACAAGATCGATCAGGAAGCTGGGGCAAAAGTAAGTTTCAACGTTCTTATGGTCGGCGGCGACGGCGAAATCAAAGTTGGTAATCCTCTCCTTGATGGCGCTAAGGTCGAAGGCGAAATCGTAGCTCAGGTAAAGGGCGAGAAGATTATTGTCGGCAAATACAAGAGCAAGAAGAACTATCACCGTAAGAACGGCCATCGTCAGCCGTATACCAAGGTGAAGATCACTGCCATTCAGGCATGATTCAGGCTCGTTTGGTTCAGGATCCGGAGGGAAATCTGGTTGCTTGCTCCGTACACGGACATGCAGGCTATGATGATGAAGGCCACGATATCGTGTGTGCCGCAGTCTCCGTCCTGACAGCCAATTGTATCAACAGTCTGGAAGCTGTAGTTCATATCCGTCCGGTTATCAGGCAGAATGAGAGCGGTGTTCTCTCCTTTACGCTGCCGGGCGGTTTGGATCCCCGTTCCATGCAGGATGCTCAGATCCTCATGAAGAGCCTGAGACAGGGACTTTCAGATGTAGTTCGGGAATATCCGCACTTTGTGAAACTAGCCATATCAAACGGAGGGAAAATACAATGATCAGACTTAATCTTCAGCAGTTTGCTCATAAGAAAGGTATGGGTTCCACCCGCAACGGCCGCGACAGCGAGTCCAAGCGTCTGGGACCGAAGCGTGCCGACGGTCAGTTCGCTCAGGCAGGCAACATTCTTGTTCGTCAGCGCGGAACTCAGTTCCATCCCGGTACCAATGTTGGCATTGGCAAGGATGATACTCTGTTCGCCAAGGTTGCCGGCATCGTACGGTTTGAGCCGTTCGGCCGCGATCGCAAGAAGGTTTCTGTATATCCTGTAGAAGAAGCCGCAAGCGTACAGTAACACTCCCAAGTCTGTTCCTCAAGGAACAGACTTTTTTTGGAGGCAATAATGATCGGAACACTCATTAACGCTGCACTTATCGTGCTCGGCAGCAGTCTGGGACTCCTGCTCCGCAGAGGATTCTCGGAGCGAATCCGTCAGGCAGTCATGATGGCCATGGGACTCAGCACGATTCTGATCGGACTGTCCGGTGCACTGAAGACTTCCGATACCCTGTGCCTGATTCTCTGTATGGGGCTCGGGAGTCTTCTGGGCAGTGCCCTGAATCTGGAACTTCGGATTGATCATCTTGGGAAAAAACTGGAAGGACTGTTCACTCAATCCGATGGACAGAATGGTTCAATCAGCCGTGGCTTTGTCACCACAACACTCATATACTGTGTTGGGGCCATGGCCATCGTCGGTTCCATTGACAGCGCACTGCGCGGCGACCATTCCACATTAATTGCAAAAGGTATCATTGACGGACTGACCGCTGTTGTGTTCGCTTCTTCTCTCGGGTTCGGCGTCATGCTTTCCGCTGCTTCCGTTCTTGTATATCAGGGAGCGATTGCACTGCTTGCAACATTGCTCTCCCCGCTTCTCACAGACATTATGATCTCGGAAATGAGTGCAGTCGGCGGACTGCTGATTGCAGGGATTGGCCTGAACCTGCTCTATGACAAACACATTCCTGTCGGAAACATGCTTCCGGCTATCTTTCTTCCTTTGGTTTATCTTCCTGTCAGCACGCTTCTGGGCTAGAAAAGCAGCAAATTGCAGGAGGGAAGTTTGTGTTCTCAAACAAGGACCTCAGAAATTTACTTATACCTCTTCTCTGGGAGCAATTGCTGGCAGTCACCATCGGTGTCATGGATACTGTCATGGTAGCCCGGTGCGGAGAGTCAGCTGTCAGCGGTGTCAGCCTGGTCGATTCCATCAATGTGCTTCTGATTCAGGTATTTTCTGCCCTGGCCACGGGTGGCGCTGTCATTACATCCCAGTATCTGGGCAAGAAGGATGCCCGGCATGCCAATGAAAGCGCAAAGCAGCTCTATTATGTAGTATTGGCTGCCTCCTGCAGTATGATGGCAGTCTGCCTTTTTTTCAGAAGAAGCCTGCTGAATACCCTTTTCGGCAGCATTGAGCCGGAAGTCATGAAAGCCGCACTGATCTATTTTCTGCTCACCGCGCTGTCTTTCCCTTTCCTCGCCGTATATAACGCGAGCGCAGCACTGTTGCGTTCCATGGGGCGTTCTTCTGCAACTTTCCGTACCTCTGTCGCCATGAACCTGATCAATGTCTGCGGGAATGCTCTGACTATTTATGGTTTTGGTATGGGTGTTGCCGGTGCAGGACTGGCCACCCTCCTCTCCCGGATGATCGGCTCCATCTACATACAGCATTTTCTGAGCCCTGCCCATTCAGTCATCAGTGCGCCCAGGCTCTGGCCACTGAATCCGGATCCCGCACTGATCCGGAAAATCCTTGCGGTCGGACTTCCGAACGGGTTTGAAAATGGGCTGTTCCAGTTTGGCAAGCTTATGCTGGTCCGCATGATAGCCACGTTCGGAACAGTCAGTATTGCTGCGAATGCTGTCGGTAATACGATTGCAACATTTCAGTGTATCCCGGGCGCGGCCATTTCCCTGGGAATGATCACAGTCGTCGGTCAGTGTGTCGGTGCTCATGAGTTCGGTCAGGCAAGAGACTACACGCACCGTCTGATGCGTCTGGTTTATCTGATCATGGGTACGCTGAATCTGGTCATGCTTGCTCTGATCCCCGTTCTGCTCCTTCCATTCTCACTCTCGCCGGAGACTTCAGCACTTGCAAGCCGGCTGATCCTGATTCACGGTATCGGTGCGGTTCTTCTGTGGCCGCTATCCTTTGTATTGCCAAATGCCCTGCGCGCTGCCGGTGATGCCAGATTCACCATGCTGGTTTCAACATTCAGCATGCTCTGTTTCCGCGTGGTCCTCGGATATGTACTCGGTATACCTGCAGGCCTTGGTGTTGTCGGTGTCTGGCTGGCAATGGAAATCGACTGGTGTTTCCGCATCGTCCTGTTCGTCTGGCGATTTCACGGTCATCAATGGGAAACCAAGGCACTGGTATGACAACAGCCTTACAAAAAACAAAAACCGGGCAGAGCAAGTTCAAAATGAACAGGCTCTGCCCGATTTTGTTTCCAATTCAGCCTTCAAACACGAATCCGTCAGACAGTACCGGCCACAGTTCATCCTTGGATGACAGGTTCAGCGGCGTACCATCCGCCAGTGTATACCCACTGGCTGAAGCCGTTCCCGCATACTCACCTTTCAGTCCGGGCCACTCAATACCGATTCCCGGATCATTCCACGCCAGGCCGCCCTCGTCATTCGGATGCCAGAAATCTGTCACTTTATAGCAGAATTCCGCAGTATCCGTCAGTACGAGAAAACCATGGGCAAATCCTTCAGAAATATAGAACTGTTTGTGGTTTTCTTCAGTCAGTTCAACACCGAACCACTTTCCGAACGTTTTGCTGTGTCTGCGAAGATCCACGGCCACATCAAATACGCTGCCCCGGATCACCCGTACAAGTTTTCCCTGCGGGTATTGCTTCTGGTAGTGCAGTCCACGCAGAACACCTTTGGTGGACATACTCTGATTATCCTGAACAAACGTCATATTCAGGCCATACTCTGCCAGATCTCTCTGGTTATATGTCTCCATGAAATACCCGCGGCTGTCACCATGGACTGTCGGTTCCAGAACATACAGACCTTCAATCGGACACGCACTTACTTTCATCTGTCCCATAAACAACCTCCTCATACTCCTTGCACAGGTTTCCTGACCGTTTCAGTAGAACGGCTCGGCCTGCGGCGATATCGCTTGAGTGTTCTCCCTGTACCGGCATTCAGCTTGCTTTCCTTCATCTGCCCAAGTTCTCCAAGTTGTGTATGCTTGCCGGTCTTTGCCTCAATCAGTGAGAATGCAATATTGATTGCATGGTCTGCCACACGCTCCAAACCAGAAACGGTATCCGTATAATAGATTCCCGCCTGGGCAGAACACTTGCCTTCTTTCAGACGTTTGATATGACGCTGCGTCAGGTCCACTTCCATGCCATCGATTGTATTCTCCATATCCACGACCGCCTGCATGCTTGACATGTCTCCGGTAACAAACATGTTCAGTGACTGCTGGAGCATGCTGTTAACGATCTCCATCATTTCCTGAAGCTCATGCACACTCTTCTTGGACAGTTTATTCCCGTTGCGGTAAAGCCTTGGCACATTCTCCGCGATCGTTTCCGCATGATCCCCTATTCTCTCAATATCCGTAACCACATTGAAGTATGCAGAGATCAGTGCAGCATCGTGCAGAGGCAGTGTATTCTGATTGATCCGAACCAGATAATCACTGATCTGTTCGTCAAGATAGTCTATGTACAGCTCCGTTTCATGAACCTTATCGAGTTGCTCCTGTTCGCCTGTCAGCAGACAGTTCATGCTGATGTTCAGGTTCTCAATAGCCATATTGGCCATGCGTTCCATTTCTTCCACTGCCAGCAGCACAGCCACTGCAGGGTTCGGATGCGGGTCTCCGATGTACTGCACCCGGAACCGGCTCTCAGCGACAGGTTCATCGTTTCCAGGTACAATCAGGTACGTGAGCCGTATCAGCAGATTCATCAG
>ONWQ01000441.1 GCA_900321565.1 uncultured Eubacteriales bacterium | reverse complement strand
TGTTCCGGAAATGCTACCGGTATTTCTACCCGGCGCATCTCTGGGTCCTGACCAGCATCCGGCTGCTGTTCCGTATCTGACAGGCGCACAAATTCGTCCGGCGACCTTTGCTTTTTGGCCGGGTGCACGTATAATACAAGCCAGAGTATTTCCTTTTTACAAGGTTCATGTATAAGGAGGAGCATGGTATGAAGAACTATATTGAAAGCGGAAAGGCTGTTCTGGGCATTGAGTTTGGTTCCACCCGGATCAAGGCTGTACTGATCGGTGAAGACTTTGCACCGATTGCCCAGGGTGCATTTGACTGGGAGAACCGGCTGGAAAACGGAATCTGGACGTACCATATGGATGAAGTCTGGCACGGTCTGCAGTCTGCCTATGCTGCACTCAAGGCAGATGTTCAGGAAAAGTACGGCGCACGGCTGACCAGGCTCGGCGGGCTTGGCCTCTCTGCCATGATGCATGGCTACCTTGCCTTTGACCGCGAGGGACAGCTGCTGGTTCCCTTCCGCACATGGCGCAATACCTGCACCGGGGAAGCAGCCAATGAACTGACGGAACTGTTCGGGTTCAATATTCCCCAGCGCTGGTCCATTGCACACCTGGACCAGGCGATCCTGAACCAGGAAGAGCATGTCAGCCGGATCGATTATCTAACGACCCTGGCAGGCTATGTGCACTGGAAGCTGACCGGCCGGAAAGTTCTCGGCGTCGGTGATGCCAGCGGCATGTTCCCCATTGATTCCACAACCGGGAACTTTGATGCACGCATGCTGCGCAGCTTTGGCGAGCATATCGCCAGGCACGGGTATCCCTGGAAGCTGGAAGACATTCTGCCCCGGGTCCTTCAGGCAGGCGAGGATGCCGGTACCCTGACCGAAGAGGGCGCACGGCTGCTGGATCCCACCGGAGAAACACAGCCCGGCACACCCGTGGCACCGCCGGAAGGCGATGCGGGCACCGGTATGGCGGCCACCAATTCCGTGGCGGAACGCACCGGGAATGTTTCCGCAGGCACATCGGTTTTTGCCATGGTGGTTCTGGAAAAGGCGCTCTCCCGCGTCTATCCCGAGATTGACATGGTCACGACCCCGACCGGAAGCCCGGTTGCCATGGTCCACTGCAATAACTGCACCAGTGATATCAATGCCTGGGCCGACATGTATCAGGAGTTCGCTGCCGCGGCCGGGCTGGAGATCAGCAAGGGGAAGATTTACGAAACTCTGTTCCGCTCCGCCATGGAAGGTGCACCCGACTGCGGCGGTGTGGTAAATGTCAATTATCTGTCCGGTGAGCCGGTCACCGGTCTGAATGAAGGCAGGCCGATGCTCGTGCGCATGCCGGATGCACGCATGGACTTCAGGAATGTTGCCCGCGCGCTCGTACTGGGTGCCATTGTCACACTGAAGATCGGCATGGACCTGCTCAGTGAAGAACAGGTCAGGATTGACCGGCTGCTCGGTCACGGCGGTTTCTTCAAGACACCCGGTACCGCCCAGAAGCTGCTGGCCGGTGCCCTGAAGACGCCTGTCTCGGTCATGGAAACCGCGGGCGAGGGCGGACCCTGGGGCATGGCACTGCTGGCCGCCTATCGCGTACGGCACGAAGCCGGTGAAACCCTGGACGCCTTCCTGGATCAGCGCGTATTCCGGGACAGTCAGGCTCAGACACTGCAGCCGGATGCTGCGGACACGGAAGGCTTTGCCGCCTATGAAGCGCTTTTCCGCAAGGCACTGGCCGCCGAAGAAGCCGCTGTGGAAGAAATGCGTGACTGAGAAAGGAGATACTCAAGATGCTGGAAACCCTGCGCGAAGCTGTTTATCAGGCGAACATGGAACTGCCCCGGCGGAATCTGGTCACCTATACCTGGGGCAATGTATCCGGGATTGACCGGGAAACCGGGCTGGTCGTCATCAAGCCGTCCGGTGTGGAATATGAAGACCTGACACCGGAAAAGCTGGTGGTGGTGGACCTGGACAACCATATTGTGGAAGGCAGTCTGAATCCGTCTTCCGATACCAAGACGCACCTGGAACTCTATAAGGCATTTCCGCAGCTGGGCGGGATTGTGCATACCCACAGCCCGCATGCCGTCGGCTGGGCACAGGCCGGGCGGGATATCCCCTGCTATGGCACCACGCATGCGGATTACTTCTATGGCCCGGTTCCCTGCGCCCGGAGCCTGACAGAGGCCGAAATTGAAGAGGATTATGAACGCAATACCGGCACCGTGATCCTGGAAACGCTCCGGGAACGGAACATTGCTCCCAAGGCGGTCCCCGGCATCATCTGCCGGAATCATGGTCCGTTTACCTGGGGCAAGGATCCGGCTCAGGCGGTCTATCATGCGGTGGTTCTGGAAGAAGTCGCCAGAATGGCACTGTATACCATTATGATTGACCCTGCCACCCCGCCGGCACCCCAGCACGTTCAGGACAAGCATTACATGCGCAAGCATGGTCCTAACGCCTACTATGGGCAGAAATAACATATCCTGAAACAGCACGGCAGCCCGGATCACACCGGCCGCGGCCAGCTGTCTTTGCCCTGGTTGGGTGTATTCCGTTGCTGCAGAAAACAAACAGTGTCTGCTCAATAACTTTGAACGCTTTAAGTACAAAGGAACTGAATCGGATGCTTGCCTTAGAAAGCACAAGTTCTCCTTGGCCTGTTTCATGCATGTACTGGCATTTATGCCTTGCCCCTGAAGTAAAACTGCATGTCCGGGATTCGAAATATGACTTTCAATTCTGCGA
>ONWQ01000541.1 GCA_900321565.1 uncultured Eubacteriales bacterium | reverse complement strand
CTAATCGTATGTGAGGCTCGGTTCTTATAGAATTTTCAAGGTTCGAAGGCTATTCCCTTTGTGGGAAGTCTGAGTTATTTTACTTTTCCCGCCCGGTTTCACGGATGGACTCCGGGAACCCGGGTTCCCCTTTCTGACGTCTGCCGCGACCGGCACGGAACCTACATAATCTCATCGCTGTTGCAGAAAAGGGCCGCATTGCCGCGGAAGACCGGCATGGCCGGGATTGCCCTGGCCAGGGCCGGCACCTGGATGCTTGTAAGTTCGGAAGCCATGGCGTACAGAATGGAGTACGCAAGCCTTGCCGGGTAATTGTAGCTGCTGGCCATGAGTGTATGATCCTCAAAGTACTCCAGCAGTTCGGGGAATGCATCCGATCCCACGACAGGGAACGAACCCGGTACACGGCCGGACCTGCGCACACTCCGGCACATATGCAGGGTTTCCCGGGAGGTCACGGCATAGATGCCCGCGAGGTCCTCCAGCCCGGCCAGGAGGCGCGGAAGCATCGTGGAGAGCTGATCCAGGCGGTGATATTCATAGATCTCCAGCACACTGCTCTCAGGGAAAGCCTGGCGTATGGAGTCGGCAAACCCCATGGCCTGCCTGTGATGCATGTTGTTTTCCCTTGCCCCGCCCAGGAGCACGAACTGACCGTCCGGCCTGTGCACACCATACTGCATGATCTCGGCGGCAACGCAGCCGCACTGGTACGGAGAAAAATTACTCCAGCGGTTGTCCGCACGGTTGATCACCGTAATTTTCTTCCCGTTCTTTTCCGCAGTCCTTACAAGCTGCTGGTAGCTTTCTTCATTGCTTTCCAGGGTTACAATCCCCTGGGTCACCTCATCCGTGGAAAGGCGTTTAAGCGCACTCAGGAAATCCTCATTATGCCGTTGCCGGTTGGCACTGGCATAAATGCATTCCACATCCACCTGAAACAGTCGGAGCTCCTCACATCCCCTGCGGATGCCCTGCCAGATCCGTCTGAAATAGTATGCATCCTCTTCCACCGGTTCCGGGAGAATCACCCCGAGCCTGACGGAGCGCCGGCTCAGAGCAGAGGCTGCAGGGTTCACCACATAACCGCACCGGCGGGCTTCCTCCAGAATGCGTTCCCGCGTTTCTGCGGAATACCCGCCTTTATTGTTGAGGGCTCTCTGGACCGTTCCGATGGACAGTCCCAGTGTTTGTGCAATACTGCGCAGGGTTGGGGTCGGCACTGGCATTTCCTCCTTGGGGCTGCTCCCCGGCAGGTGTCAGGTGTGCTGCGAACATGTTCTTCTGCCCGGAAAACCTTCTCAGGCTTTACCGCATTCCTTTTACTGTCATCCGGTATGATACCGCAGAAGGCGGAAAGATACAATCCTGCTTCAGCCGCTGGCAACCTATTCCATGCGCTCCCGCGGTGCTGAGAATTCAGAAGAGCTCAGTGGGGCATCTGAGCGCAGTGCGTCATCGGACAGAAAGAACAGATGCACTCTTGCACGCAGACAGGACGAACGCGCCGCATCGTTTTTTCCCTTTCTCTGTTTCTCACCACGCACCAAAGGAACCGGCACAGCACCCGGTGAACCATGATGCCGGATGCACTCCCGTGTCCACTGGACAGAAAATGCATCCGGCATCATGGTTCACCCTGGCGCTATGGAATTCAGTCTACCGGTTCATCCGTCTCCGGACAGAAGTACCCGATCGTCTTCGACCGGTTCCTGGCATCGCTGGACATACCTGTCTTTGCACGGGCAGGGATTCCCCCGAGCATCCGGATAGACCTCTTCGTTCAGCAGCTTCCGTTCATCGAACACGCGCCGTTTCTCATTGTATGCTGCCTTGCAGGGAACGGAGAGTCCCTGTGCATCGAAATCCTTCTCCAGTACTGCATTCCCGATCTCATCAGAAGCACGTTCGATGCGGACATAGGTGTCAATGCACGGTACAGGGGTATCCCCGGTGTCAGACCAGGCTTCACGGATTGCCTGGTTCTTCGCCTGCCAGACCCGGTCAATCCGATGGTACCATTTCTGCAGAGTACAGGTTCCCCTTTCACGCCGGCTTACCATGCAATGGCGACAGGCCCGTCATCGTTTCGGAGTCCAGCCGTTGATGTACAGGTCATAGATCACCTTGACCGTTTCCGCTTCCTGCGGATTGATCACCAGCTCACCGTTCTCATCCCGG
>ONWQ01000006.1 GCA_900321565.1 uncultured Eubacteriales bacterium | reverse complement strand
GGTTTGCCAAAAAGTTATCCACAAGGCTTAGTTCTGGCTCTTCAGGCGTGATGGTGGGTAAAAAATGCCCTTCACATACGTATCCATAGGGCTTAGGCAGCTTTAGATTTTCTATTTGGAAGTGGGACCTTCAAATCAGAGCATACAAGGTATACCATATCCAACATATTTTGTATATTGCGAAACCCATAAGCCTTTCGGACAATCAGCTTAATCTTATTGTTTGTTGCTTCAATCCGGGCATTACTCATACTGAGTCTTATAGCGTTTAGAATATGTTCTTTATGCCTTTTGATTTTTCGGTACAGTTCTTTAAAAGCTGGTATTCTGCTATGGGATGCCCACCACAGCCATTGTTTAAGGGTTTCCTCTGCTTCATCGACATCTTTGATTTTTAACAGTAACCGAAGTCTTTCTTTCATGCGATAAGCACGATAAAGCTGATCGTTGTTTTCTGCGATCATTTCAATCCGAAGTTGTTGTTTCTCTGTCAGATTTTCCGGTGCTTTGCCAAGTGCGTATGCAGAGTTCTTTATTTCCTCTGCCTTTGCTTTTGCGGCTCGAAGGATTGATGCTTCAACGTCGTCCTCTTTTGGACGACCTGCTTTACGAGGGTGTTCTTTCTTAAGCCTCTGTACCTCATCGTAAGCTTCCCTCCATACCTCGCGGCGTACTTCATCAAGTGCATCCATAGCCCATTGGACAACATGGAAGGGATCCACGCATCGTTCGCAGTCAGGAGTAAACTCATTGACGCAGTCTGTGATCCACCTGGCACCATCGCCTGTAACAACCTTGATGCTGGCCAGTTGTTCTGCATTCAGTTCTTTGAAGAATGATTCCAGAACTGTTTTACCGTGTCCCTGAGCCGCCCAAACGACCGTGTTCGTATCGTGGTTGACTATGACTGTGATGTATTTATGACCTTTCTTATAGCTGGTCTCATCGATACCAATATTCACGAGGTTGTTAAGCCTGCGGGATCTTTCCGGTTCAATATCGTTCAAGGTGCGATGGATGCATCTGCCGACAGTCTCCCAATCGATACGCATATACTCAGATACAACGCTGCGGGGAAGATAAACTGCAAGCCATCCTACGGTCAGGTCAAAATCCTTAGTGAAGCCACTGTTTGGGTATGCCCATGGCACATCAGCGACAACGACACCATGTTCAGGACATTCGATGCGGTGCGTGTCATAAGACACTTCCACAAGCGTGGCACCCCAGTCCAGGCCTCTCCAGGTACGAGCCTGCGGATTCTTCTTATCGTAGCGTTTGCAATGTCTGTGGCAGAACGGACAGTCATCCTCATGCCAGCGGTTAGGACGAGCCTGGATACGGATATGGCTCACCCCATTCTGATCAGAGTAGAAGTCACATTCTTCTACAACTGCACTCTTGACATTTAGCAGTTTTTTGCATAATGTATTAGCATAAACCATCTGTGGGTACCTCCGGTATCTCTGAATGTTTAGTTTGGACGCTAATACATTACAGGAACACAGATGGTTTTTCAATTATAATTTCATTTTCGACTGCCTGGCTATTCACCCACCATCATGCCAGAAGCCTCAGAAAAGGCCGCGTAACGCGACCTCAAAAATCTTGTTACTGTTCACGATCTAACCGGTTGGGGTTATATGTTCCATAAGCAGGTACTCTGAGGCCGTCGGTACTTAATGAGCGAAGTGGGTTTCTTCGCGAATTTAGTACCGCTACGAGCCGAAGGTAGCGAGAGCGTGCCTGCGTTGGAACATATAACCCAAACCGGTTAGAACGTGAACAGTAACAAAATCTTTTCTGTATGAATCAGGTTCATGTTATGCCGGCATTAATCACAAACTGTTCCTGAATGGTTGATTCTTAGATCAGTCCCCGGTAGCTGACATCATAGACAGAGAATCCGTCTTTCCCTTTCTCTTTAATACTGTACAGGTATTTATCGGCCATACGGAAAAGGGAATCATAACTTGGATAAGAACCGTCATTGATCACGCCACCGATACTGACTGTCACATGCTCCTGGTCTTTCTCGCTAATCATGATATGGTGGATTGCGTCTACCAGTTGTTCGAGTCGTCTGCAGACGACCCTATATTCCACCATACCAATGGAATAAACGACGAACTCATCACCACCCATTCGCATCACGACATCTGTCCCCTTGAAGGATGTTTTAAGTGTATCAGCCAGGCTACGGAGAATCACATCGCCCTGCTGGTGTCCGTAAGTATCGTTTATATGCTTGAAATTATCCACATCAATGATCAGGAAGGTTCCCGATTCATGCTGATCCACACAGTTACGGATCATCATGGTTCCGCCTCCCCTGTTATAGATGCCGGTGAGCGGATCATGCTCAGCAATCACCTTCGTCGATTCCCGTATCTCATAGGATCTGAGCCTCCGGTAAGCCATCCGCCAGCTCAGCACACAGGAAACGAAAATGGCACCTGTAAGCCGGATCAGATTTTCCTGGAAAACCTGCCCACTCTCCGTATACCAGTTGAAATAATAAGCAAGCAAACCTGAGATCAGGATCAGCAGGATCAACTTCCACGGACTGTCGAGAATCATAGGTGGCAGGATCACCAGAATAAACGGGAAAATGAATACGGCTGTCTGTGGATGCGCCGACGTATCGTAAAAAGCGAATAGGGCAAGCAGCATAAGGGAGATAATCTCCAGAAGAAGGGTAGAATTCCGCTTGACAAAAGCCCTGTAAGCGATATTCAAGGCAAAAAGGTAAGCCATTCCTGCCAGGCTTACCAAGGCTTCAATGGAAGGCTTCTGATAAATCAGCTTTTCTATTCCTACGATCATGGCGCTGGCGACGAAGCCGATGATCAACAGGAAACGACAGGCCAGGAGATTTTCTGTCTCCAGGATCTCCGGTTTTATATT
>ONWQ01000070.1 GCA_900321565.1 uncultured Eubacteriales bacterium | reverse complement strand
TCCACCATGAAGAATTTTTTCAGATAGTGAGATTGCCGCACACAGTCCTGTAGCGTAGACATAAACATAGAAAGCATTGTAGAAATGTGGGATTCGCATCCATTCATTCTGTATAAGCTCATCTACGATGCATGTTTCACCGTAATACAGACGGTTCAGATCAAGATAGACCCGGCAGAGAGCATCACGTGTTAAAGGCTCATGCTGCTCTGCCATTTCATGCACTGTTTTTTCAAATTCTGCAAACATAGTCTGTCTGAAGCACGTGGTTCGGAATTGTTCCAGAAAATGATTCATAAGATATGCTTGCATCTTTATATCTTTTTCTTTTCCCAGAAGAGTCCGTAACATGACTGCTTCGTTACAGGTTGATGCAACTTCTGCTACAAACAGGCTATAGTCACGTTTGGGGAAAGGTTGCGCTCGATTGCTGAAGTACGAATGCATGCTGTGCCCCAGTTCATGTGCAATTGTGAAAGCTGAATCGAGATTGTCATTATGATTAAGCAATACAAATGGGTGCACGTCTGCCAGACTGCCATCTGAAAAAGCACCGGTGGATTTGTTTTGCGTCGGGTAAACATCCATCCAACGTTCTTTTCTGGCCTGCTGCAGAAGGGCTATATAATCTTCACCCATTGGCTCCAGTCCTTCCAGTACCAGCGAAAATGCTTTGTCAAAAGGCAGAGCCATGTCCACATCTTCAACGATTGGCGGATAAAGATCAAACATATGCAGTTCAGATAGTCCCATTGCCTTTTTTCTCAAACGCAGGTAGCGCTGTAACAAGGGGAGAGAATGATGAATGACTTCGATCAGCTGTGTATAAACTGTTTCAGGAATTTCAAGAGGGGACATAGCGGCGTGTAGTGCGCTGTGATAGTGTCTTGCTTTTGCAAGAGCTACATCCTTCTTGACGTTTGTCGCGTAGATGGTTGCAAAGGTAGTTCCGTATTGCGCATAGGTTGAAAAAATGTGCTCAAATGCCTGTTTACGGATATCTGGATTTGCAGACTCGCGAAACTCGCCGTAGGTACCTTCAGTCAATGGCACTGTGGAACCGTCTGGCATATGCATGTCGGGAAAATGCAGATCAACATTTGTGAATGTAGAATAGATATGATTGCTCCCGCTGAGGATTTCACTCATGGAAGACAAAAGAAGTTCCTGATCTTTAGACAAAGTATGATCTTTTTGACGAATAAGATTAGCCAGATATACGTTATAATCTGTAAGATCCTCCTGCTGTTGCAGGGATGTAAGCGTTTCTTTTGGCAGACTCAGTAATTCTGGCTCAAAGAATGAAGAGTCGCCTCGAGTCTGGACGATCAACCCCATGGCCTGATCATAAAGCTCCTGAGCATCAACGCTGGCGTTATCGGCTTCACGCGATAAAAAGGCATATTCAATTACAGGCATAAGAGATTCCTGCAGAGAAAAATACTCTTTCAGTGCTTCGGCAGGTGCTTCATGAACCTTTCCATTCCATTTTGCAAATGTACTTGATTTTTCGGAACATGCTTTATACGAAACACGCCATGAAGCTTTGCTCGGAAAAATATCCATCATGTTCCATTTGAATTGCTCCGGTATTTCATTACGAACAGGTATTCTTTGCATAATAAACCTTCTGTTACTATAGATTTGCCCCGGATATGATTGAATTCAGAAGGCCCGGGACATCTGGCCAGCTGAATTGCTTTACAGGAAAGAAAATGCCATGATGCTTTCATAGCACGGGATTTCATGGGGCAGGCTTATTCCATGTGGATGCAAACCGTTTTGGTTGTCGAGGATATAACCGATCAAAACAGCTATGCATGAATGTGTGAATGATTGCTGACAAGGAAAACGTTAGGAGCCTGCTTGTTTAACACTTTACTGCTGCCGTTTGGGGCGGTATTCCAACGATTTAACTATGGCTGGCTGAGAAGGATCACGGGGCATGAATGTGATTTGCAAAGGCTTTAAGGATATGGTACCCGTAGAGCCGACCAGTTCTTTTTTTTCGAGGATCAGTCTAAGCAGTTTCTCAGTGATTTCTGGTCCGCCACTCCGGGTAAGACAATCCTTCCACAGTGTAAAAGCACACCCTGTTGATGATTCCGTACAGCTAAACGCAAGTGGTGATTCCACAATGCCTCCCTTTTGACATAAAGGACATACAAGTCCCTGAATAGGTTGCCGTATGGAGCGCCTTTTTCCATGCGAGCCATGACGGGACTCAGTGGGAAAGCTTGTATCCGGACTTTTGGCTCTAGCGTAATCGACCAGGAATGAAGAAAAACGTTCGATACCTTCCATAAAACGAACCGGATCCTGTTTTCCATCTGTAATACGATCAAGTGCCAGTTCCCATTTTCCTGTCATTACCGCGCTTGTCAGCTCTGCCGGCATGATACCAATCAGTTGTATACCCTTTTGCGTGGGCTGGATTGCCTTATGAGCCCGTTCTGCATAGCCTACCTGTATCAATCTCTCAATGATTGATGCTCGGGTTGCAGGTGTTCCGATACCACACCCCTTCATTTGCTGCACAAGCTCCTGATCTTCCAATTCCTTACCAGCGTTTTCCATGGCTGATAATAGGGTTGCATCAGTATGTAAAGAAGGCGGTTTGGTCATATCATCTTTGATTGTTGCCTTATGACATTTGCGTTCATCACCTACTTTTAAAGGCGGTAATACAGTTTCTGTTTCTGCAGAAGCTGCTTTTTTTCTTTTTGTATTACGTTCAGTGGGAGGGATTGTTTTAAACCCGGGTTTAAGGATCACGCGGCCGGTGCTACGGAAACTGTGCTCATCAATTTGTGTGACAACTGATGTAGCCTCATATTCACATGGAGGTGAAAAAGCCGCAATGGTTCTGCGAGCAACGAGGTCGAACAGAGCTTTTTCATCAGGAGACATCTTCTCAAGTTGAGCTGGACGCGTGGTGGGAATAATCGCATGATGGTCAGTGACTTTGGAAGCATCAATGGTTCGTTTCGTGACCGGAATGTTTCCCTCAGGCATTGCAAGCTTTATCCAGTCATGGTAGGGTGCAGGAAGACGCTGCAAGGTTTGTTCGACTTTGGGTATCATATCGGGAGGAAGATACTTCGAGTCGGTTCTGGGATAGGTCAGTGCTTTGTGTGTTTCGTATAGGCTTTGAGCCAGTTTCAGTGTTTTTTCTGCGGTATATCCCAGAATCCGGTTGGCATCACGTTGAAGCGATGTTAAGTCATATAACTGAGGTGGCAGATCACGTTTCTGAACAGTCTCCGCCGAAACAATATGGCCGGTTTTTCCTATAACTGATTTTTGTATCAGATCAGCTTGATCTCTGGTTGGAATATGTGTATCAGGATCAAGTGTTTTGAGAAAGTAAACTCCGGTATAATCTCCAAAATCCGCGGTCAGAGTTGCGTAATACGCTGGTACAAACTGGTCGATTTCTTTTTGTCGGTTGACGAGAATTGCCAGGGTTGGCGTCTGCACACGTCCAACAGAGAGAAGAACATTGTAACGGAGGGTAAAGGCGCGACTGGCATTCATGCCTACCAGCCAGTCTGCTTCTGAACGGCACTTGGCAGATGTAAAGAGACCATCATAGTCAGTGCTGGGACGTAGTGAACGGAATCCATCGTGTATCGCTTCATCCGTCATGGAACTGATCCATAAGCGCTGAAAGCTTTTCTTACATCCACTGATCATGTAAATATACCGGAAAATCAGTTCACCTTCTCTGCCGGCATCAGTTGCACAGATAATACTGTCTGTATCTTCTGAATTGATCAGATCCTTGATAATTTTGTATTGCTTTCTGGTAGAACCTGGTATAACTTTCAGCGGTATTGTCTTGGGAAGAATGGGTAATGTTTCATATGACCATTTCTTATACTTGGGATCTAATTCGTCGGGTTCTTTAAGGGTAACAAGATGACCAATGGCCCAAGTCACAATGTACTGGCTTCCGATTAAGCACCCGTCCCCATGTTCCTTACAATTAAGAACGCGGGCAATATCCCGTCCGACACTCGGCTTTTCGGCTACGACTACAATGTGTCCCATGGTTTGGGTCTCCTATTCTATATTTCGATCCAAAACATTGTATCACAGCGGAAAAACGGGAACAAGCGAAATCCTGAACCATGGAATGAGTCGCCCGGGTTATGGCTTGTTAACGGATTCACTTGTTCGTGGAAACTTTAAAGCTGTGAATATGTACCGCAAGAAAGAATCAGTTATGGCAAGAATCATTGTACAGATCTGCTTGCAGACTAAGCAACTTACTGATACAATCAACCATGGTTAGCGATTCGGCATTCATACATCAACAGACTAGGAGATAAAACATGATGATTGAGGAACTGATCCGGGAAGCTGAACAACAATTAATGGAACAGTTCAGGAATATAGAAGAAACGGAGGCCTACTGGACACAAAGAATACTGGCAGCATATCGACAATACGAGATATCTTATCGGCATTTTTCTGGTACAACCGGGTACGGTAATGGAGATATAGGCCGTGAAGCGCTGGAAAATGTCTTTGCAGATGTTTTTGGCACGGAAACTGCTATTGTAAGACCAAGCATTGCCAGCGGGACCGCTGCACTGGCAATGGCAGTATTTGGTTTATCCAAGCCAGGAGAGACCATTGTTTCAGCTACCGGACGCCCTTATGACACAATGGAAGAAGTGTTGGGTATCACGCAGGAACACATTACGGGTTCATTACACGAATATGGGGTTGGATACCGGCAGGTTGATCTTAGTGAAGACGGTCACATCGATTTGAATGCAGTGGATGCATCAATTGATGAAAATGTGCATTTGGTCATTGCACAGCGAAGTCGTGGATATTCCTGGCGTTCTTCTATCATGCCTGAAGAGTTTGGACCACTGGCTGAAATGATACATGCCAAACATCCAGGGGTTGTTCTGATGGTAGATAACTGTTACGGTGAGTTTGTAACTGACACAGAACCAAGTATGCATGGCGCTGATGTATGTGTAGGCAGTCTGATCAAGAACCCGGGTGGCGGACTGGCTCCAACCGGGGGATACATGGTTGGTACACGGGAAGCCATAGAACGTATTGCCGCGCGTGTTACCGCGCCTGGAATTGGTTTGGAGGTTGGTTCCTATGTACCAGGGTATCAGTCTTTCTTTCAGGGGCTTTTTATGGCACCGCACACAGTAGCGCAAGCGCTTAAAACAGCATGTCTGGCTTCAAGAATCTTTACGTCACTGGGCTTTGCAACGTCTCCGGCTCCGGAAGAAAACCGGTCAGATATCATCCAGGCAATTCGCCTTGAAACACCGGAGCAGCTTATCCGTTTTTGCCAGGGTATACAAATGGCATCTCCAATCGATTCAATGGCTATGCCGGAACCTTGGGACATGCCAGGGTATACAGATCAGGTTATTATGGCAGCAGGAACCTTTGTGGCTGGTGCATCCATTGAGCTTTCAGCGGATGGTCCAATGCGCCCGCCATATATAGCTTATCTTCAGGGAAGTCTGACTTATATACATGGACGAATTGCCCTGCAGGAAGCATTGAAACACATGCAAAAGCATTGACAATTATTCTAACGTGTTCGTATAATCGAGTCAGCAGAAACAAAAGATGTGAGGAGGAAACGTCAGTGAATCTGCAGGAACTTCAGGACGTATGCAGGAAAGTGCGTCGGGATATTATTATCATGACCAGTAATGCTGGAGCTGGGCACCCGGGTGGCTCGCTGTCAATCGTGGAGACCATGGTTGCACTATATTTTGATGTACTGAAAGGTATTGATCCAGCAAACGATAAGAATCCGGATCGCGACCGTTTTGTATTATCTAAAGGCCATGCAGCACCAGCGCTTTATGGAACACTATGCGAACGTGGATACTTTGATCGCGAAGAGTTTAAACATTTCCGTCAGCTCCATGGTATCCTTCAGGGACATCCGGACATTAAAAAGTGCCCTGGTGTTGATGCTTCCACAGGCTCTTTAGGACAAGGCATATCGATTGCAGTAGGTATGGCATTGGGTGCAAAACATACCAAAAAAGATTTGCATGTATACACCATCATTGGAGATGGCGAATGCGATGAGGGAATGGTTTGGGAAGCATCGATGGCGGCAAACCATTATAAACTTGATAATCTGACAGTGATCTTAGATTACAATGGCATGCAAATTGATGGTACGAATGATGAAGTGATGAGCTTGGGTGATGTTCATGCGAAGTTTGCTGCATTTGGTTATGACATCATTGAAGTTCAGGATGGCAATGATATCGAGCAGGTATTGAATGCACTTCATGCACCGGCGTGCCCGGGAAAACCTCGTTTCATTCTTCTGCATACGCTGAAGGGGAAAGGTGTCTCTTATATGGAGGGACAGGTAGGGTGGCATGGAAAAGCCCCGAATGCTGAACAGGCTGCGCAAGCACTGAAAGAACTGGAGGGCTGAAAGATGGAAAAAAAGGCTGTACGCGTTGCATATGGTGAATCATTGGCGCGCCTGGGCGCTCAAAATGAAAAAATAGTAGTTCTGGATGCAGATCTTGCACAGGCTACAATGACAAAGGAATTCAAGGCAGTGTTTCCTGAACGCTTCTATGATTGCGGTATTGCAGAAGCAGACATGGTTGATATCGCTGCCGGGATGTCTACTATGGGATTGATCCCTTTCTGCTCAACGTTTGCTGTGTTTGCAGGAAGAAGCTATGATCAGATCAGAAATGGTGTGTGTTATCCGCATTTTAATGTGAAATTTGGCTTTTCTCATGCAGGCATTACGTTGGGTGAGGATGGTGGATCTCATCAGGCAATCGAAGATCTGGCTTTGATGCGCGTATTACCTGGCATGACGGTGTTCGCGCCCAGTGATGCAAATGAGTGTGAACAGTGCGTTAAGGCCGCAGCTGAAATTAATGGCCCTGTGTATATCCGTACTGCACGACTGCCTTCACCAATCTATGATCCGAGACCGTTCGAGGTTGGAAAAGGACAGGTTCTTCGTGACGGACAGGACTGTGTTATTATGACCTGCGGAATTATGCTTGAGCATGCATTAGCTGCTGTGGAGATTCTGAAACAGCAGGGATATGATCCTGCATTATTGAATTTCCATACGATTAAACCGTTCGACTCAGCGCTGGCAATGCATTATGCGCAAAAGACAGGTCATGTATTTACACTGGAAGAACACTCTGTCATTGGCGGACTTGGCGATGCGGTAGCAGGCAGCCTGTGCGGGAATGGTGGATTCACTTTTGAAAAGATTGGTATTAACGACATATTTGGCCAATCCGGGAAACCGGCAGATTTGCTTGTGGAGTATGGACTCTCTGGTCCTCAGATTGCAGAACGCGTTTTGCATGGTATACAATCGTAATGTTTCTTAGCCGGCTAGTCCGGCTTTTTTTATTGGAACGATATGAGTGACGCATTAGAGTTCTATTAATTCAGTGAATATGGGCAGGAAATCAGGAACAGATCCGAGAAAGAGTAAAGCACAGTTACAAATAGTAACTGTACAACTTAATGAATAAAGTGGAGGAAGAATGAATATGAGTGATATTACCAAATTTGTAAATGATGCATGGTTAAAGATCAACGAAGGTATTGGCAATGCTGCCAGTTCGATTGCAGCAGCAACTAAAAGTAAGGCCAATGAGATAAACCTGCAGTCAAAAAGGGAAGAACTTTTGAAGAGTTTGGCTCCGAGAGTTCTCAAAGCATGGAAAGATGGCCAAAAATTCCCGGAAGATATTGAGAAGCTTCTTGTAGAACTGACTCAACTGGATGAGCAACTGGAAACGCTTAAGCCGGAAGAAAGTAGCCCAAAGCAGGAACCAATACCGACAATAACTCCGGAGAATATAGTTGATGCAGATGACCGTCAAGCTGAAACTGAGTCAACTGAATCTGACAATCATGCAGCATGCAGTACTGATGAAGTGAAAGCCGATGATTCAAATGCCAATCTGCAAGACGGACTCCAGACATTCCGCACGGATATACCAACTATGGCCCATACAACGGATACTGTTGAGTATTCTGCAGCCTGTGCAGTATCCAGTGAGGAGAACTTAGTGGACCAACCTTCTGCGGAGGAAGAAAAAGAACCTGAGGATGGTGAAACTAACAATTGTCCAATGATGTCTCAAGAAGATCAGGAAGATGCGAACGAAAACAGTAAAGCAGATTTTGCTAAGGATGCTGATGAAGAAAGTGTCTGTGAGAATGACACGGATCATTTGTCAGATGAGACAGTGCAGGACATTCATGATAAGATCCAGGATGCAGCAGAAACAGTCGGTAACAAGCTGGATGATAGTATGAAGCAGGCTTCACAGCAGATAGATTCGTTCGTGGAAACGTTAAGTCATGGTGTGGGCAAAGCATTTAATGCCATTGGTAATTTTTTGGATGATATCGGCAAAAACAAGAATAATGACGCTGAATGAACAGCTGAAAGGAATGGACGTGTTCCGTTCCTTTTTTATTTGCAGAAACAGCAATGAAGATACCTATATGGGCAGAGAGTATGCAGACAGTAGAGTCTGATGTCTTGTGCGGTACGGATGTCTGATCTTGTTGCCACTGAGAGGCGCGCAAAGTCCGGATGAGGTTATGTGGTATCTTCAGAGTCTGTTGCGTTTTGTATCACATGAATGATAGTTTCTACCAGGCAGAGGCTTTATGAAATTCTAATTGCCTGGATAAAGTTCAATTTGATACAAACATGGAGCAAGTGACTGAATACACAGAATCCAGTCGATAGTGTTATATTATGGCAAATAACGGTATAAATAGCGAAACAAGTAATGAGATGATATGCTTTACACATGAAAGATATTGCATGTATGACGGTGGTTTCTTCAAAGCAGATCCCTTGCTTTCGGTATGGAAATCGAATATAGTGAACGGGCAGGACCATGTCTTCTATCAGCTTATGGACACGGGTATATGCGTTCAGGAGTTATGTGCCTGTTTAGGAACAAAGATCAGCTAAATCATAATCATGTAGTATGAAGAATTCTCCTGGTAGAAGAAGGGGAAATAGTGAGGTTGATGTTTCTTCTGAAATATAAGCTTTTGGTGGATTCAAAGAACGATCATAGAGTCAGGAATGTAAACGCAATGGTGGTATAAGTAATTCAATCCTAAACTGTTTTGACTGTCTGTTAAAATGTCGATTTGCAGAAAGGAATTCTGGTATGAAGAGTCTACTGGAACTATATCTGACATTTCTGAAAATAGGCTGCGTCACTTTTGGTGGAGGCTACGCGATGCTGCCTATACTGGAACGTGAGCTTGTGGAAAAAAAGAAATGGACCAATATGAATGAGTTAAGAGACTATTTTTCCATTGGACAATGTACACCTGGTATTATTGCGTTGAATGTTTCTACGTTTATTGGTGAAAAATGTGGAGGCATTCCAGGCGCACTCCTGGCAACAACAGGCTTTTTGACAGGGCCTATTGTGATTATACTTTTCATAGCAGCACTATTGACAAATTTTGCGAATCTGGAGATTATTCAGCATGCATTTGCAGGCATTCGGGTTTGCGTTTGTGTTTTGATAGTGCAGGCCGTGGTAAGACTATGGAAATCATCCATAGTTGACCGGTTTACGTTTATTCTTTATCTATTGATTTTTCTTTTGAATGCTTTTTCTGGAATCCTTCCTGTGCATGTTTCGCCCGCAATTCTTGTTCTTGCAGCTGGTGCAACTGGTATTCTGGTATCCTATATCAAAGCTAAACAAACACATGCACAGAAAATGGAGTGAAGACATATGACATTGTTTAAACTGATCATTGCCTTTTTCAAAACAGGGCTGTTTTCCATTGGCGGAGGTCTGGCGACATTGCCATTTTTATATGAGATGTCAGATCAGACTGGATGGTTCTCTCATTCTGATATTGCGGATATGATCGCTATATCAGAGTCAACGCCAGGTGCAATAGGCATTAATATGTCAACTTATGCAGGATTTAAAACATATGGCGTTTTGGGTGGTGTTATGGCAACGATGTCATTGGCATTACCATCCATTATCATAATTCTTATTATTGCCCATTTCCTGAAGAAATTCAGGGATAATCGTTTTGTTGAAGGTGCCTTTTATGGCTTGCGACCTGCGAGTATCGCAATGATTACAGCTGCTGGTATGAATGTTGCCAAGGTATCGCTACTGAATCTGACGCAATATAACCTAACGGGTCGGCTGGGTGATCTTTTTATATGGAAAGCAATACTGCTGGGAATTCTTATTTTCATTGCCCAAAGGAAGCTAAAGTGGAGTCCGATTGTTTTTCTGCTACTCTCTGCTATCGTAGGAGTCGTGTTGAAGTTTTAGGAGCTTTTCATTCCAAAGATGTGAAACTGTATACTGGTTGTAATGAGTTCTTTGGGAAGATAGTCAGACGATAGTGTTTCTGATAGCAGCTTTGGATCGTCATTTTGTACTGAATGATTATGAATTTACTTTGTCATTCGTCTGTTAGGTAGACTTAAATTGCACTTGAGCAGCAGACTCTGGAGATGATTCTGATCGAAGCAGAGATAGAAGTTTATCAGTGGAATGTCAAGATGATCATTTACAAGGCATTCAAAAACCAAATAGTTTATAGGAAATTACTGCTGAATATGTGATCTTTTTCTGCTTAAAAGGTACAAATGGATATTGAAAACACTGGTTTTCCATATGAATAAATCTTATATTATTATAAAATATGGATGCTGCAGGATAACCATCTGGTCGTCTTAATCTAGACCCAGAAACATAGTAATAGTGCAACACTATACATAATCGCAAATGCTTTCGATGTTGCATTATCCCTGCTTTGTATCATATGTCATTAGCTTGAAGCCATGAATAACATATGTAAATATAATATCATATAATTATACAAATATACAAACATAAAGGAGCTGTGCATATGCTGAATCATATCCCACTTAATCAAATAAGCATTACTGATTCTTTTTTTGCACCCAGAATGAGACTGTCTGAAAGAGTTGCTATACCCTACATGTGGGCAGCATTGCATGATCAGATTCCTGAGGTTGCTCCCAGTGGTTGCATCGCAAATTTCGAAATTGCTGCAGGAATTCGTCAGGGAGACTTTTCCGGATGGTGGTTTCAGGATAGTGATCTGTGGAAATGGATAGAAGGAGCTGCCTATTCTTTACATCATACACCGGATCCTACGCTCGAGCAGAAGATTGATGAAGCAGTTGACTTAGCATCAAAGGCACAAATGGCGGACGGATATCTGGATACATATTATATTATCCGGAACCCGGAAAAACGGTTTACTAACCTAAGAGATCATCATGAGCTCTATGTAGCGGGGCATATGTTTGAGGCAGCCGTTGCATACTATGAAGCAACTGGCAAAGTAAATCTTCTCAACGTAGCGTGTAAAATGGCGGATTGCCTTGACAGAAATTTCGGGCCGGAACCGGAAAAACTCAAAGGGTATCCTGGACATGAAGAGGTTGAACTGGGACTTGCCAGATTGTTTCGTGTCACACATGAAGAACGCTATCTGAAACTGGCCCTGTTTTTTCTGGACATGAGGGGAAAGTCACCGTGCTACTTTGATGAAGAGGCGAGAGCTCGCGGAGAAGAGCCGTGGCCAGCACATGCGGGCAATCAATGGAAACAACGCATGTATCACCAGGCACTTGTGCCTGTGAGGGAGCAAACCCAGCCCGTAGGTCATGCTGTTCGTCAGGGATATCTGTTATCAGGAATGGCTGAAACGGGAGGATTGCTAAATGACACTGACCTTGTTCAGGCTGCTGACCGTGTATTCCGACGCATTATCAGCAGACAAATGTATATAACCGGTGGTGTCGGATCATGCCATGAAGGAGAAAGCTTCACTTTAGATTATGATCTTCCTCCAGAGCGTTGCTATGCTGAAACATGTGCATCCATTGCCTTGATTATGACGGCTATCAGATTACATCGCATACATCCACATGCCATGTATGGGGATATTATTGAAAAAGCTTTATATAATGGTATTCTATCCGGAATATCGTTGGATGGAACTCGCTATTTCTATATGAATCCCTTGGAGGTTTGGCCGGAAAGATGTGAACAACGCTATGATTTGCATATCGATGATGAACGACAGGGATGGTTTGGCTGTGCATGCTGTCCGCCTAACCTTCTGAGAACTCTTACTGGTCTGGGGCAGTATTTGTATACTCTAGGGCCGAAGGAATTATTTGTTGATCAATATGTAAGTTCCAGCATCAACTGCAGTGACTTTGATATCTGCATTGAATCTGGAATGCCTTGGCGCGGCGATGTGAAACTCACGATCCAAAAGGCGAGTATCGAGCCCTTTACAATAGCGCTTAGAATTCCGTCGTGGGCGGCTTCGAGCATATTCACTTTGAATGGAAAAACTGTACAGCCGGATATCAGAAACGGATATGCTGAATTTCACGGAACCTTCCATGAAGGGAGTATAATAACCGCCGAGTATGAGATGGTGCCAAAGTTCATCCATGCAAATTCTCATGTGCCTAATTATGCAGGAAAGGTGGCTCTTCAATATGGTCCAATGATCTATTGCATGGAAGAAGTGGATAACGGCAGTCATGTTTGGAATCTGCTCGCTAAAGAAGAATCAGTCAGTGTACGATTTGAGAAAGATTTACTCGGAGGAATCAATGTAGTTAGGATTCCAGGCTTCCTCGAGCAAGGGCAAGAAGAAGGCTTATATACAGATACACCGCTGTGCTACCATGAGACTGTTTTGACATTCATTCCATATTATGCCTGGGGAAATCGAGGCAAAGGAGAAATGACGGTATGGTTTCGCTCTCTTTTAAGGGAAAGCTTACCCCGTAATTCTTGACTTAAGGAAGATGACATATGGCAATAAAGCTAACACCATTGAATATCATTATGGTATTTAGCCCGGACGAAACGCAAGTGCTGATGTGCCTTCGTAGAAAACCGCCTTTTCAGGGGTTGCTTAATTTCGTGGGCGGCAAGGTAGAAAAGGGTGAGACAAGCGAAAAGGCCGCTTATAGAGAACTTGAAGAGGAAACGGGAATCTCTGATTCTATGATACGGCTTGTTCATATGATGAACCTTCAATACCTGATTCCGGGCTGGGATCTTCAGGTCTTTGTAGGCAAATTACGGCGCAACGTAGTTCTTCGTGAAGAACTGAATCATCTTTATTGGATTGATGTTCATGAGGATTTTTGTGATCAGACTCGATTTGCAGGAGAGTGCAATATACGTCACTTGATGGAACAAGTCCGTGTATATCATAATCAGCTATTAGAGTAATAGAGTTTTTATGCGCATGGATTTGTATAAATGGTCACAAAGGAGCAGTCACAATGAAGGAAGAAAAAGCGTATGGTACTCTTTTCTGTATGTCAGGAACTGAGAAGATCGTAGCCCAGCTTATTCATTATAAGATGCCAGATATCAGAATATCACCGGCAATGTGTGAACGATACCGGCAACGGAAAGATAAACGAGTTAAGGAAACCGGTATTTTTATGCCAGGATATGTGTTTTTTGAATCAGAAAACAATATATTGATCCCTCAGGACTTTCCACATGATCGTGGGTTCAGGCTTTTAAAAGACGAAGAAGGGGATTGGCGTTTACGGGCACGTGATAAGAATTTTGTCAAATGGCTTTTCAGCTATGATGCAGAATTACCGATTTCTACAGCATATACAGAGGGAACAGTTGTGCAGATTGTGTCAGGTCCTTTGAAGGAGCTGCACGGATGGGTCCGGCAGATTGATGTGCCTTTACAACAGGCATTGGTTGAGATTCATTTTCGTCAGCAGAAATTCAGAACCTGGTTAGGTTTCGATGCACTATCATCTCAAATCCATTATGAAGACGGAACAGGAATGGTAACATTAAAAGAGCCTGAAACTCTCCATGAAAGCAAAATGGCGGTTCAGTTTGATGAAACTCAGAATGATGCCAAGAATCCTATCTATACAGGCTTAAACATTCCAGGTGGTGCTAAGAAGCGGGGATAGGTATAATCGGTTTTATATCTTTAAAAAGCACACTGGCGTCAATAAAGTGTATGCAGCTATTTTGACATCTTGTATAACGTTGTACAACTGTGTTGCTTTATGCCTTTTGAACGGATGAGGCAGCGATGGCTTGCAAGACATCAGGCGTCAGGGATCCTTTGAATAATGCCGTTGGCAAACTATTAGTGCAGTTGTTTGAAGTGTTTCTTGTGAGAGTTTTTTCTGCTGAAGAGTAGCGTCAGCTGAAACAATCAGAAGTAAGAATTTGCGATTCGGATGATCTGCGCATAGAATAACTCGCCAATTACAGGCAAGTAAACCTCACAAAATGTACCTCCATTCAATGTTGCAAGCTGAAGGCATTCTATTTCGATGATTTATTGCTTGATTCTATGCAAAGGAGTGCAAAAATGCATGCGTGGGCATCGAAATCTGTCACTTACAGAAGGCCCTCTTCTTCAATCGATCATAAAGTTTAGCATTCCATTGATGCTATCCAACGTTCTGCAGGTATTGTTTAACATGTCCGATATTGCAGTCGTTGGAAGGTTTGCAGGCCCTGAAGCTTTGGGCGCTGTAGGATCAACTACCATTCTTGTTTCTCTGTTTACAGGATTTCTCATTGGAATGGGGAGTGGGGTTAACGTTACAGTTGCCCGGTATCTTGGTGCAAGACAAGATGAGGACGTATCCCAGACAGTCCATACGTCCGCAATTGTTCTTCTTCTCAGTGGCATTTTATTGTTCCTGTTTGGATATATCTTTACTCCTGACATGCTAAACTTGCTCGGTACAAAAGATGTTCTACTCACTGGCGCTATAAGATACCTAAGAATCTACTTATTTGGCATGCCGGCATTGGCTGTATTCAATTTCGGAAATGGCGTATTATCTGCGTCCGGAGATACAAGAAGGCCTCTCGTTTTTCTATCTGTTTCAGGTGCTTTAAACGTAATACTGAACCTTCTTTTCGTAATTGGATTCAAGATGGCAGAAGCAGGTGTGGCTCTTGCATCTGTAATATCACAATATCTTTCAGCTGTGCTTATCATACTTTCATTGCTTAGAAGAAATGAGTCGATTGGCTTGTACCCCAGGAAACTGTCAATCGACCGGAGAAAATGCAAGCAAATCCTAAGCATATCGATTCCATCGGGTGCGCAGAATGCTATTTTTGCCATAGCAAATCTGTTCATTCAAGCAGGTGTCAATACTTTTGAGCCTGTGATTGTGGAAGGTAATGCAGCTGCGGCCAATGCCGATGCATTGGTTTATGATGTTATGGCTGCAGTATACACTGCGTGTTCAAGCTTTATGAGTCAGAATTATGGCAGCGGACAAATAGAACGGGTACGAAAAAGCTACACGTTGTCATTGACGCTTTCGTTTGGCATTGCAGCAGGTATGAGCACCCTTCTGGTTGTATTCGGACATACATTTCTGTCACTGTTTACTAAATCTCCATCAGTAGTTGAAGCTGGTATGATACGACTGCGTGTTATGGGATATTCATATGCCTTTTCAGCATTCATGGATTGTACGATTGCAGCATCTAGAGGACTGGGAAAGAGTCTGATCCCCACGCTCATTGTTATTCTTGGTTCTTGTGTATTTCGTATAGTTTGGGTCTTCACGGTCTTTGAATACTATCATACCATTCTTTCATTGTACTTGCTATATATATTCAGTTGGACACTGACAGGTGTAGCTGAGATTGTATATTTCGTATATTGCTATCGTAAACAGATCTCAATACTGAGCAGTAAGAAATATGCAAATGATGTCACATCCAATAAGTAGAGGGAGTCAAGGAAGTGAACCTATGAATACATTAATCATATATTATTCTCTTACTGGCAATACTGAATATACGGCCAATAATCTTGCACAGTATTGTCAGGCTGATCTGTTGCGACTTGAAACAAATAATCCATATCCGAAAAGTCGGTTTAAAAAGTATTTTTGGTGTGGTAAAAGCGCTGTGATGTCAGAGGAACCAGAATTAAAACCTTTTGTCTTTGATCCGTATGCATATGAATGTATAGTTTTTGGATTCCCGGTTTGGGCAGGAAATCTGACACCGCCAATTCGAAGCTTTGTAAAAAAGTATCGTGATTTGTTGAGCGGGAAACGGCTTGCGGCTTTTGCCTGTCAAAGTGGTGCAGGTGCTCATAAAGCTCTCGCTAAGCTAGAAGAACTCTTACCGGATTCTCTTTATGCGCGTTTGATACTCAATGATCCATTGGAAAAACAGAATTCTGCAACCCAGACATTGATGGAAGAATTTGCTGACAAACTCATGGTATAGGATA
>ONWQ01000244.1 GCA_900321565.1 uncultured Eubacteriales bacterium | reverse complement strand
GGGTATATGCGTTGGGAATGCACCCAGTCCTCCGTACCTGGCATGGGATTCAATGGAATCGCAGCAGCATTCCTGGGTGGACTGCATCCCATCGGTGCCGTGTTCTCATCTTTCTTTATTCAGCACATTACCGACGGTGGTCAGTACGTGAACACCAATTTCTATTCTTCTCAGATTTCTGATGTCATCTCCTCCGTAATCATCTATCTGTGCGGATTTGTCCTCTTCATTAAAATGACCATGAATAAAATGATTGCGAAATCGGAAGAAAAGAAGGAGGCGAACAAATAAATGCTGCTTTTGATTCAATATACACTCATTTTCGCCTCTGTTCTCCTGTTGGTTGCCCTTGGCGGATGTATTTCGGAGCATTCCGGAATCATCAATCTGGGACTGGAAGGTATCATGGTCGTAGGTGCTCTGGGGGGTGCTCTCTGCATGAGCACACTGTCCACAAGTTCTGCCGTGGTCATGGTTTTGTGTGCCATGCTGGCAGCTGTTCTGGCCGGTATGTTGTATTCATGCCTTCTGGGCGTGGCGGCGATCCATTTCAACGCAGATCAGACGCTGGTCGGTACCGCCATGAATCTGCTGGCTACAGCAGCAGCAACTGTTCTGGTTAAGGCCATGAACACTGCTGCCAATCCGGATAACCATTCCTCTGAAATTGAGTATGTAAGCGCACGCAGGATGTTTATCGTCAACATCAACGGGTTTGAATTCAACTGGTTTATGCTTGTGGCTATCATTGCAGTCGTGGTAGTATACTTTGTACTGTATAAGAACCGGTTTGGTCTTCGTCTCATGGCCTGTGGCGAGCATCCTCAGGCTGCTGACTCTGTGGGCATCAATGTGTATAAGATGCGTTGGGCCGGAGTCCTGATCTCAGGTGCATTGGGTGGTCTTGGCGGCCTGTGCTACATTCTGGCCGGTGTTTCCATCTGGAAATTTGAAAACGGCGTAGCCGGGTTTGGATTCCTCGCTCTGGCCGTCATGATCTTCGGTCAGTGGAAGCCTACAAGGATCGCAATGGCAGCGCTCATCTTTGGCCTGTTCCGCGCTCTTTCCAATACTTACACCGGTTTTCCGTTCCTGGTATCACTGAATCTGCCTGGCAATATATATAATATGATGCCCTATATTGTCTGCCTGATCGTACTGGCCTTTACATCCAAGGCAAGTCACGCTCCGAAAGCAGAAGGCATTCCTTACGACAAGGGTTCCAGATAAATCTGTCTGTTGGCTCCTCCCGGTTCGGGGGGAGCTTTTCGTTCCCAGTAATGTATGCATGCCGATTTTTCAGAAAATAATGTTCGTGTTTTGATCAACCAGTAAGATCTGGTTGAGAAGCGGATACAAGCTTGCATCACCTGAAAGATTCAATACTTGACACGATGTAAATGCATTATTACAATCCACATGTCTCGTCAAAAAGCGGAGCAATCCGGTAATGGACGAGAAAAATGTTCGTCTTTTGAAAGGAAGATGCGTATGAAGCGAGTGGGAATCGTGATGGGAAGCGACAGTGACCTTGGCGTTGTGCAGGCTGCTGCAGATACACTTCAGGACTTACAGATTCCCTATGAGGTACACATTTTTTCGGCACATCGAACTCCGGACGAAGCAGCTGCCTTTGCTGCATCTGCACGTGACAATGACTTTGGTGTACTGATCGCTGCCGCCGGCAAAGCAGCGCATCTTGCCGGTGCTCTGGCTGCAAGAACAACTTTGCCCGTAATCGGAATACCGATCGCATCCAAGACACTGGATGGTATGGATGCACTTCTGTCTACGGTCCAGATGCCAAGCGGATTGCCTGTTGCAACTGTGGCAATTGATGGAAGTAAGAATGCCGCGATTCTGGCCGCCCAGATTCTCGCCGTCGAAGACGAAGAAATCGCTGAAAAGCTCACTAAAATGCGCCGTAAAATGCATGACTCCGTGATGAAAAAAGACAAGGAACTGCAGGACCGACTGAACGGATAAGAAAGGAGTGCCGCCGATGTGCGGCAGACAGACATGAAAAAGCTGAATCAGATGTATGAAGGCAAAGCCAAGAAAGTATTTGCAACCGATGATCCTGATCTTGTGATTGTTTCCTATAAGGACGACGCGACTGCTCTCAACGGTAAAAAGCGTGGAACCATCTCCGGTAAAGGTGTCGTTAACAATCAGATGTCAAACCAGCTGATGAAAATGCTTGAAAAGAATGGGGTTCCGACACATTTTGTCGAGGAAATCAGCGACACGGAAACTGTTGTGAAAAAGGTTACAATCGTACCTCTTGAGGTAATCGTACGGAATGTGGCTGCAGGCAGTCTGTCCAAGCGTCTTGGTGTTCCGGAAGGTACTCCGCTCCGTAAGCCGGTTATTGAATACTGCTACAAGTGTGATGAACTGGATGATCCTATGGTGAATGAGTATCACATTGCTGCAATGGGCTGGGCAGATGATGATACCATGAAGAAGATCGCAACCTACGCTCTGAAAATCGACAAACTTCTGATCGCTTACTTCAAGAAAGTCAATGTGGACCTGATCGACTTCAAACTCGAGTTTGGCAAAACTTCCGATGGCACACTGATCCTGGCCGACGAAATCAGCCCGGATACCTGCCGCTTCTGGGACAGCAAGACTCATGAAAAGCTTGACAAAGACCGTTTCCGTCGTGACATGGGCGGTGTCGAAGAAGCCTATGAAGAGATGGCACGCCGCCTTCAGAATGCTTAAGGCAGACAGGAGCATATAAGTATGGCAAAACAGAGCATGAAACAGATTCTTCAAGGGAACAGTTATCCCGGCCGTGGCATTGTACTCGGATGTGATGAAACAGGCGATGTGCTTTGTGCTTACTTCATTATGGGACGTTCCCAGAACAGCCGCAATCGTGTATTTGTCATGACCGACCCAGACACACTGGAAACACGTGCCTATGATCCCAGTCAGATGAAAGACCCAAGTCTGATTATCTATGCTCCTGTTCGCAGAATGGATGGGAAACGCTGGATTATCACCAATGGGAATCAGACAGATACTATCCGGGATGCTCTGCTTCTTGGCGGAACTTTTGAAAGTGCACTCAGAAGCCGTACTTTTGAGCCGGATGCGCCAAACTGGACTCCACGTATTTCCGCCATGGTTTCAGAACTGAACGGAAGCCCTTTCTTCCGTTTCTCAATTCTCAAGTCCATGGAAGGGGATCCTTCGTGTACGCAGAGACAGTTCTTTGAGTATGAAAATCCAAGAAAAGGGGAAGGTTTTTTCCTGCACACCTACCAGGGAGACGGAAATCCTCTGCCTTCATTCGCGGGAGAACCCGAACCTGTTGCAGTCCATGGTGATCTCGATACATGGACGCACGATGTATGGGAAAGCCTGGACCAGGAAAACCGGATTTCCCTGTTCACATGCAAAATACAGATTTCCAGTGGAGAATGGGATCTGCGGGTAGTCAATAAGTATCAGTAAGCAAATGCACGGATCCCCGAGCCTGGCTCGGGGATTTTCAGAACAGGAGGCATCATGGCACACGATCAGTATATCAGCCCGTTTTCAACACGGTATGCAAGCGCAGAAATGCAGTATCTCTTTTCTGATGACAAAAAATTCCGCACCTGGCGGAAGCTCTGGATCGCCCTGGCAAAGGCAGAACAGCATCAGGGACTTGAAATCAGTGATGAGCAGATCGCAGAATTGGAAGCACATCAGGACGATATCAACTATGATGATGCACAGCGGCGGGAAAAGGAAGTCCGGCATGATGTGATGAGTCACGTATATGCTTATGGACTTCAGTGTCCGAAAGCTGCAGGCATTATCCATCTGGGAGCCACATCCTGCTATGTCGGGGATAATACCGATATTCTGATCATGCGGGATGCTCTGAATCTTGTACTCAGAAAACTGTATACCGTCATGGAACTATTGAGCCGGTTTGCCTTAAAATACAAAGACCTGCCCTGTCTGGCCTATACTCATCTTCAGCCTGCACAGCTGACAACAGTAGGAAAGCGGGCCACACTCTGGCTGAATGAGCTTTTCATGGATGCACAGGAGGTACAGCACCGGATCGAAACGCTGGCCATGCTCGGTTCCAAGGGGACAACAGGTACGCAGGCGAGTTTTATGGAGCTTTTTCACGGTGACAGCAGAAAAGTGCTGCGCGTTGAGCAGGAAATTGCCGAGGCGTTCGGTATGGATCGTGTTGTGCCGGTCTCAGGTCAGACCTATTCCAGAAAAGTGGATTACCAGGTTTTATCGGTACTTTCCGGGATCGCGCAGTCATGCAGTAAGTTTGCATATGATATTCGTCTTCTGGCAAGTTTTAAGGAAATGGAAGAACCATTTGAAAAGCACCAGATTGGCTCCTCTGCCATGCCATACAAGCGCAATCCCATGCGTTGCGAACGGATCGATGCTCTGGCCAGATATGTGATGACAGATGTCCTCAATGGCGCATGGACCAGTTCCTGTCAGTTCTTCGAACGTACATTGGATGATTCTGCCAACAAGCGTATTGCAGTTGCTGAAGCATTTCTGGCTGTAGATTCCATTCTTGGCATAATGATCAATGTATGTGACGGCCTGGTCGTCTATGAAAAAGTCATCCATCAGCGTGTCATGCGCGAGCTGCCTTTTATGGCAACAGAGAATATCATGATGGATGCTGTCCAAAAGGGCGGAAACCGGCAGGAGCTTCATGAAAAGCTGCGTGTACACTCACAGGCGGCTGCTCGCCATGTGAAGGAAGAAGGCGGGGAGAATGATCTCATAGACCGTATCTGCGCGGACTCTTCTTTTGGATTGAAGCGCGAAGACCTGGATAAGATCCTGAAGCCGGAGAAATACACAGGGCGCAGTGCAGAACAGGTGGAGACATTTGTCACTGAAGTGATCCAGCCAATTCTGAAATCCCATGAAGACTGGACACATGAATACCAGGAGCTGAAAGTCTGATTTCTTTAACAGAGCATGTGAAAAGGCGGCACCAGAGTACAGCATTGTACCTGGATGCCGCTTTTTTATATGCTGACGAACGGAATCATCTCTCATCATTAGGAAACAACTTCATTCAGCAAAAATGCAAAAAAGACTTTTCAAATCACATGAGAAATACTGTTTTTTCTGCAGTGAATGTTGTATACTTTCATCGCCATGAATCCTGAGAAAGCGAGGCGCACGCATTGAGTTTTAATCTTCAGACATTGCAGAATGCGGTATGGAATGTGCTGCACCGCACAGGATTTTCTGATATTCTTGACATATTGATTGTAGCCATAATTCTATATGAGCTGTTCATGCTTGTACGGCATACACGAGGCTCGGCTGTTCTTAAGGGTGTTATACTCTTGATTGTGGCGGCAATTTTCAGTCAGGCACTCGGGCTGGTCGCCTTGAGCTGGCTGCTGAGCAGCATTATGCGTTATGGTGTGATCGTGATTTTTGTCCTATTTCAGCCCGAATTACGCCATGCACTGGAGCAGGTAGGACGAGGTGCTTTGCTGGAAGGCAATTATAATGCCAGCATCGAGGATACCGAGCGTGTGATTCAGGAAATTATACAGACCTGTATGGACTTGAGCCGCAGACGTGTCGGTGCCCTGATTGTGTTCGAACAGAAAACAGGGCTCCAGGATTATATTGAAACAGGGACACGAATCGACGGCAGAATATCCGCTCCTTTGCTGGAAAACATTTTTGAACCGAATACTCCCTTACATGATGGTGCTGTGATTATTCGCGGCACCAGTGTGGTGTCTGGTGCGTGTATTCTGAACCTGACCGAAAGCCGGGATGTAAACCGTTCCCTTGGCACAAGGCACCGCGCAGCCCTTGGTGTCAGTGAAACCACAGATGCGATTACACTGGTCGTATCCGAAGAAACAGGCGTGATATCAAAGACCGAAGGCGGTCAGATTGTTCGGAATCTGGATGAAAAAGCATTGCGTGAGATTCTGAGCAGAATGTATTTTGAACAGAATACGTTCAGCCTGAGTAGACTGTGGAATCAACTGCGCAGAAGAGGAGCAAAGGCGTGAGCGAAAAGAGCAGAATAATTCATTGGGATATCATCAGGAGAAAAGTCAGACAGTTCTTTACAAAAAACATTGGGTATAAGATACTGTCTGTTCTGATTGCACTGTTCGTATGGTCTTATGTCATTTCCCAGGATCCGACTCTTACGCGGGACAAGATCATGAATGATGCTACTATATCGGTAACAGGTGCAGATGCTATCAAACGAAACGGATATATCGTAACCTCCTCATTGGATGATCAGCTTCAGGGCATTACAGTCAGAGCTGCAGTTCCGCAAACCCAGTATCAGAACGCCCAGGCATCCAACTACAATCTGCGTCTTGATCTGAGCAGAATCCGTGCAGCAGGCGAGCAGGAAGCAAGAATTCTCTGGACAAACAGCTCGACCTATGGATCAATCGTGGAGGTTGTTCCTGCAGCGGTCAATGTGAATGTGGAAGAGTATATAACCCGTTACAGGATCCCTGTCATGCTGGAAACCACAGGCACTTTGCAGAATGGATGGTATACTACTGCTGCAACACTGGATCCGCCGGTTGTAGCCGTCAGTGGACCGCTGTCACTTGTCCAGTCCATTGTACGTGCCCAGGCAACCATGGATTTGTCTTCACTCAAGGGTGAGGAGGGGACCGTACTGACAGCAGTACCATTCCAGTTATTCAACAGCAAAGGGGAACCTGTCGAAAGCAGTCTTCTGGAAGTAACCAGTGAATCCGTACTGATGGACAGCGTTATTGTTGAGCAGACGCTGTACCCGGAAAAGATTCTCACATTTTCACAGCTTGGCCTGATTACCGGAACACCCGGATACGGATATGAGATCAAGAATGTAACCATATCACCGGAACAGGTGATTGCAGCCGGTCGAACAGATGCCTTGAACGAGATCGAGCAGATATATACAGACGCTCATGTGGATGTAACGGACGCCACTGAGTCCTTTACACAAATACTGCGCCTTCGCAAGCCAAGTTCACTGACCTATCTGAGTGAGGAAACCGTTACGGTTGCTGTAGAAATCGGAGAAAAATCAGCAACCCGCACTTTCGACAATCTGAGACTGAACCTGGTGAATGTACCGGATGGAATGTCAGCAACGGCTACTCAAAGAACAGCAAGTGTCACACTGGAAGGCCCGCTGCTGTGGATAGAGGCACTGCGAGCGAATCATCTAAACCTTACGCTGGATCTTGAGAATCTTTCAGAAGGTGAACATGAGGTTCCTGTTCATTGCGAAGTCTCTGACAGTGATGGTATTTCATTCCAGGTTACATATAACCCGGAGACAGTCAAAGTGACACTGAAAAACAGATAAGTGTGATGAAAGAAGTGAAGCAGCTATGCTGCCCACTTCTTTCGTTTCCTGTTAAAAAAGGAGCAAAGTATGCTGGCATTAGCATCAGAATTTCTGAAGATCATGCTCGGCTGGGTTCAGAATGTGGCTTATACAGTATATGCTGCTATTGCCACAGGTCGCGTGACTGGTGTGCTCGGATTCGTTTCACACCACTGGGTAACCTTACTTATTGTTTTCTCAGTACTCGGGGTAGTGATTGATTTTCTGGTTTATCTCTTCCGCTGGCGCCCCTATCTGGTATGGAAAAGCTTCTATCGGCGTCTGCGTTATGGGAAAACAAGACCTGTATCTTTTCCACAACCAATGCCGGAATCACAGCAGGAACATCTTGTGCATTATGTGCATCCGGAAGATGATGTATATGAGGTACCGGCAGGTTCACTGGCACGAGATCCTGAAACGCTGATCTATGAGCAACCAACTACAGACATCGTCTATGAGTATGAACTGGAAGCCGATGATACCAGCGATCAGGGCCAGGATCTTGACAGGACAGCTCAGCCGGTCTCTGTAAGAGCACGACGCGCTAATCGTAAATATTCACATATCCGCCTGCCTCTTCTCCTGCAGAACGAAGATGAGGATGAACCCAGAATACGGTATCGTGCGCCCAAAGTGAACCAGCAGCAGAAAGAAAGCTTTGGGGAACCATATATTCCGCCTCAGTGGAAACAGCCTGAGATCAGCGCACAGCGTTCACGTCCAAGACGCAGACGTGGAGGACAATCATGATCAATCTCCCAATAGCCTTTACAGAACGTATGAAACATCAGCTTGGAACAGAAGCTGACGCTTTTTTCCAGGCTTTGCAGGAGCCTGCTACACGTGGACTGCGACGGAATCCCATGCGAGGCACAGACAGCTGGCTTCCGGAAGGTACCGAGGGCCGGATTCCGTGGGCTCAGGATGGTTACTATCTTTCAGAATCCTCAAATGCAGGAAATCTCATCTGGCATGAGGCAGGTGCTTATTATATCCAGGATCCTGGAGCCATGCTTCCGGCAGAGGTGCTGAATGCCCGACCGGGAGAGTATATACTGGATATGTGTGCAGCACCTGGTGGAAAAAGCACCCAGATTGCATGCGCTATGCAGGGTCAGGGAATTCTGGTTGCCAATGAAGTGGTGCCCAAACGCTGTGCCATCCTTTCCAGAAATCTGGAGAGGATGGGCGTAACAAATGCGCTGTGCATAAGCATGACAGCAGAACAACTGTCCATGCGTTGGCCTGAGTGCTTTGATGCTGTACTTGTGGATGCACCATGTTCAGGTGAAGGAATGTTCAGAAAAGCTCCGGAAACCATGGAGTCATGGAGCCCTGAAATAGCAGATGGCTGTATACAGAGACAGAAAGATATCCTCAGCCATTCATCCCGTCTCGTATGCCCTGGTGGCCGGATGGTATATTCAACCTGCACTTTCCACAGAGAAGAGAACGAGGGCATGATGGAATGGTTCCTGAATGCCTTTCCTGAGTTTGAACTTGAATCCTTCCAGCTTCCTGGAATAGACGGACACACAGGCATGGCAACCTGCTACCCGCATCGTATTCATGCTGAAGGTCAGTTTGTGGCTCTTCTGAGAAAACGTGGAACTTATAGCCGGATGCCATGGGCTGAAGAAGTAACCGTCACGGACAGGGGAGTCCTGCAAAACATACAGAAGTTTTCTGATATGGTAATCTCCCCGATTTACAAACTTGGAAATACATTCTTTCATTTACAAAACTGTCCTGTTCTGGCTGGAATCAAAACATTGCGGGCAGGTCTACAACTGGGTGAACTGCGTGGAAAACTATTCATACCGGATCACGCGTTTGCTCTTTCATGGACTCCGCCACATATTCCGGTATGTACGCTTTCTGAAACTGATGCACTCCGCTATATGGCCGGAGAAATGATCCCAGTACAGGAAGATTGCTCAGGATATGTGCTGGCTGCTTTCCATGGATTGGTTCTCGGGTTCGGAAAAGTCACTGCCGGAAATATGAAAAACCATTATCCCAAAGGTCTGCGGCGGCAACTTGAAGCCTCCGTGGGCTGAGTACGATAGGTGACACAGAATGCTTGACAGCAAAGCAGTGTCATGATATCTTGCACTAGATTGCTCGAATGTTCCGGACTCTTCATTTCCAGGAACATCTTCAGGAAATCACGGAGGATGTATGATACAGATCGTGACGGATTCCATGTCAGACCTTACGCCTTATGAAGCGAGAGAAATGGGAGTAATCCTTCTCCCGCTTACTGTCCGTTTCGGAACCGAGGAGTATAGGGAAGGCATTGACATCAGCAGAGGTGAATTCTTTGCACGTCTGAGAAGCTCCGAGGAGCTCCCTAAAACAAGCCAGATTTCTCCGGATGCATTCCGTAAAGCATTCAGAGAGATACTGTCTTCTCCAGATAACGAGATCGTTTATATCTCGGGATCGTCCAAAATATCAGGCTGTTACCAATCTGCCTGTATGGCCAGGGAAATGCTGGACACTCCTGAGCGTATTGAAATTGTGGACTCCCTGATTGCCATTTCCAGCGAAGCATTGCTGGTACGCATGGCAGCACAGCACGCGCCGTCCTGCCATAGTGCCCGGGAGCTTGCGGACTATGTAACAGAGCTCAGAGACCATCAGCGTTGTTTTGGAATGGCTGATGATCTGAAGTACCTTGTACTGGGTGGCAGACTTTCGCCTCTGGTGGCTAAGGTAGGGAGTGCACTAAGCATCAAGCCCATGCTTAAGTTTGAAGATGGCGAGATACTGCAGGCAGGCCTTGTGCGCGGGAGACACAAAGCAAATGCATGGTATGTGGAAAAGCTTGAGCAGTATCCGCCACGAATGGATGTACCGATTATTATCGCGGGCTGTGATTGTCCGGAAGAGGCAGAAAAGCTCAAGGAGTTTGTCGAACGGCAGAAGCTGCAGCTCCCGCCGATCTATACAATGGGCGTAGGTGCAGTGATCGGAACGCATGTAGGCCCGGGGTTGATGTCAATTTCCTGGATAGAACGGTAATGAACTGAGGCGTGGATTCAATCCCGGTGATGCGGGCAGATGAAACGCTTCTTTATTTTATTGATACCGAACGGATCGAAATATGAGGCGAAATCAATGCTGAGTAAACGCGAATGGTTCTTTCAGGAGCATACTTCTTCAAACCTGCTCTGTTGTCCATACTGCCACGGAGGTTTGGTCCGGCATGAAGACACACTGATATGCACAAACAGACATGTGATCAATGTAAACCGGAAAGGATTTGTCAATTTCCTCTCAAGACCTGTTCAGTCCGAATATGATCATGCACTGTTCGAATCCCGTCGCCATATCCTGGACAGCGGGATCTATGCAGAGGTGATCCGGAGAATACTTACGATCTGCGAGCAGGAAAATGGCACTGTGGTAGATTGCGGCTGTGGTGAAGGATGGTGGCTATCTCAGTTCCTGTCAGAACGCCCGAAATGGAGTGGGGTTGGAATCGATATCAGTCGTCCTGCTATTGAACAGGCTACTGATTACAGATCTCATGCAGTATTTGCAGTCGCTGACCTGAGAAGGATTCCTGTCGCTGATCATGCCACTGATGTTGTACTGAATATTCTTTCTCCTGCCAGCTATGAGGAATTCCACAGGATTCTGAAACCGCAGGGCAAACTGATCAAGGTTTATCCGGGAGAGCATTACCTGCAGGAGATCAGAATCCAGCGAGGAATCCCGCTGTACAATGAAGGCGATGTGTATACATATCTTAATTCGCATATGCATATACAGAACATTGACCATATTACAACCACATACCCGATTCGTCATGAAGACTGGTGTGCACTGATCCGAATGACACCGTTGAATCAGAACCTCTCTGACGAAGAGCAGAGTCTGCTGAGCAACGAAAACCCTGGCAAAATCACAATAGACCTGTACGTGGCATCCTGCACGGCAGATATATGATGCCTGCAATGAACACATTTCACTGTCTCATAGAAGAGACGCCAGTCTGATTTTGGTAAAAAAGCAGGTATAAGCTTTCCCGGATGCTGCAGCATGAACCGTTGTACAAACTGAATCAGTATGCTCTTCAGACAGAAAAACGGCGCATGAGTTTCATGCACCGTTTTTCTGTGTTTAATAAAGGCATCTTAAGCAACTCAAAGCATCTGGTCAGCCTTCAGCACAAAATGACTGATCTTGGAAAGCAGTTTCGGGTCCTGACGGATGCCCCATGCTTCTGCCTTATACAGAGGATTCTGCAAAGCACTGTCTTCCAGTGCAGTTTTCATAATCTGAAGCGCTTCATCCCATTCCTTGGGACATACTTCACGGCCACCTATATGCTCGATTTTTCCAAGAACATTGCACCCGATCATCAGAACACTGTCATTTGCCAGCCCGATCAGTTCCGGATAGTGCTGTTTCATGTATTCAACAGTTGCCAGTCTCGCACGGAAGCCATCCATCTGCCGCGCTATATTGACATTATTACTGGCTGATCCTTTGCGGATCATATAATGATATACTATTTTGTTGACTACAGCACATGAACCCGCCGCATCAATAATTCTGGGCATCATGTACATATCTTCATAAATCATGCCCTCGGGAAAACGAAGATGCTCAAAAACTTCCTTACGAATCAGTTTGGACCACATATGATTGCAGTCAGCTGCATATGTCAGAAAATAACGCTGGAGTTCCGCTTTCTGATATATTACAGCAGGCTTGGCCGGAACACGCCTGGTGAAACGGATCGGGGGAGATGTGTGGCATTCATTATATGCGCCCATGCTCATCTGAGTATGATGTTCAACTGCGGTCAGATAGAGTGTTTCAATTGCGTGTTTCGGCAGGATATCATCACTGTCAGCAGAAGCAATCCATTCACCTCTAGCAGCCCGGATTCCTGTGTTTCTCGCAGAAGAGACCCCTCTGCCACTCAGGCGATGGATGGTCCGGAAACGGCTGTCACGCAGTGCATAAGTATCCATCAGATCAGATGAACCATCACTGGATCCATCATCAACAAGAATGACATCCAGATTCTGATACGTCTGGCAGGCAATGGAATCAAGCGTTCGTTGCAAATAGCCTGCAACGTTATACACAGGAACGACAATGCTGATCAGAGGCAGTTCCTGTGGTTGAAAATCAGACAGGGATAGTTTACTCAAGGTTGGTTAAGCCTCCGCTAAGAAGAATCTTTATGATTATAAGGGAAGTTATACCGGGAATGCAAGCCACCGGCAATGATTCATGGATTCCGCGGTTGCCACTGTCGTATTCTGATGTTAGAATGCACAATACGGCCATCATGATCGCACTGATCGTGCCCTGAATTGGCTGGAAATATATGCAAATTGATAAAAACTGGGAGAATTTCAGATGGATACAGAGAGACAGTATACCGAACCCGACACGGATGCCACAGACGAGACTGAAGAAAACTTACAAACAACAGAGCCGTTCTCTTCTGTACATGTTGTAGTCGATATGCAGGCAGAAACCAGAAGATTCTTCCTGATCAGAAAAGATGAGGGAACTCCAACAGGAAACCCGCTTCTGGATCTGCTCAAGCCGATGAACCTGCTGGTTCATCAGGAGATGGAACTGAAGGACAGTGATATCTGGTGCGGAAAAATCATGATAAGCCGGCTTCTTTCATATCAGAATGAGGACGAGAACATTCCCCTGGACCAGTTTGCTGTACTGTATATGAGTCATGCCATGGATCATGACTCTGTGCTGTCTGCAGCACAACATAACGGTTATTCAATGCAGGCTGTACTGCCTGGTCTGTACAAAGACTCCGAAGAGAAAAAACCCGCGCTTCGGATTGCTGTGACTGATCAGCTGGATCCGTCGATCGTAACTGAGTTTGCTGACAGGTGTGGAGCAGGGGAAGGTTTTGCCATAGAACCATTGGACGTGTTTCAGGATGAAGATTTCTGATGAAAAAAACAGGCATTCCAGCACAGAAAACAGGAAAGCACGGGAAACAAAGCTTGCCAAGCATTCTAAAATTCTGTATACTGTTATTGAGTGCTCGATTCTTTTTTTGCGCACTCCATCAGGCAAGGGCATCGGAATATTGTCTGAGGTAAGGAGGCTGACCATCGATGGAATGTAAAATCAAGAATGATATTGGCACCATTTATATTACTGAAGATGTCATGATGAAGGTTGCCGGATACGCTGCACTGGAATGCTACGGAATTGTTGCAATGTGCTCAAAACGCGCTACTGACGGACTCGTGGAATGGCTTGGCAGAGAAAACCTTGCCAAGGGTGTTCAGATCCGGAATGTTGGTAACTGTCTGGATGTCGACCTGTTCGTGGTAGTGGAGTATGGAATTTCCATCGCCGAGGTTTGCAAAACAATTGTGGATACTGTGCGGTATAAACTGGAGAATATGACAGGGATCAAAGTTCGAAAGGTCAATGTCAATGTTGAAGGCGTTCGCGCCTGACGCATAAGCACAGGATATGTCCGCTGAAAAGCGGAACATCATGAACGGAGGAATCAACCATTGATTCAATGTAAAGTCATTGATGGCCTGATGCTTAGAGACATGGCCATTGCAGGCAGTGCACTACTTGATCAGAACCGCGAGGCTGTGGATGCACTGAACGTGTTTCCTGTTCCTGACGGGGACACCGGAACAAATATGTCCCTGACAATGCAGAGCGCTATCCGGGAAATCAACAGCAAAGAATTCCTTCGTGCAGACGAAGCTGCACAGGCGCTTTCCAAGGGTGCACTGAAAGGGGCACGCGGTAACTCAGGTGTAATCACGTCCCAGCTCTTAAGAGGGTTTTCCAAGCATGTCAAAGGACAGGAAAAGCTGACCCCTGTACAGTTTGCAGAAGCCATGAAAGCAGGAGCTGAGCTGGCATATAAAGCAGTCATGAAGCCTAAAGAAGGTACTATCCTGACTGTGGCCAGGGTTGTTGCTGAAGATGCACTGAAACAGGCACAGAAGAATCCGGATGATTTCATTGAAATGTTCGAGGTTATCATCCGCAGCGGGAATGCAATCCTGGCCAGAACCCCGGAAATGCTTCCTGTACTTAAACAGGCCAATGTCGTGGATTCCGGTGGCAGTGGTCTGATGCATATATATACAGGTTACGCTGCTGTCATTGAGGGAAAATCTGTAGAGGAAATTCTTGCAGAAGCAGCCAAGAATGACGGAAAATTCGTAGATGATCATGACAGCATCACAGATCTTCATCACATTTATCATACCGCTTATGTGCTTCTTCCGCTTGAGAATACCGAAGAAGGGGATATTGCCTCACTTCGTCGGCGACTGAATCGGATCGGAAGCTATGTACATGTAGAAGGCGATCTTGAACGGGTCAGTGTTCATGTGCATACCAATCATCCAGGTACAGCATTGGAAGACGGCCGTGAACTGGGTGAGTTGTGCGAGATTCAGGTTGAGAATATTCAGGATTCCCGCAGGAAAAAGGAAGAAGCGGCCCAGCCCAAAACAGAAGCTCCTCAGGCAGTAGAGCTGACCAAGGATTTTGGTATGGTTGCCGTCTCACTGGGTGAAGGTTTTTCGAGAATCTTCCATGATCTGGCTGTAGACATGGTTGTGGAAGGTGGACAGACCATGAACCCTTCCATTGACGACATTCTCAATGCAATCCGAGCGGTACCCGCAAAAAATGTCTTTGTTTTCCCGAATAACGGAAATGTCGTACTGGCGGCCCAGCAGGCAGCGCATATGGCGGATAATCAACAGGTATTTGTAATCCCCACCAAAAATGTTGCGATGGGAATTGCTGCAGCCGTTGCTTTCCAGCCTGATATCTCAGCTGAAGAGAATGCGAAACGAATGGATGAAGCAGCGCAGCACGTCAAAACCGGAACCATTACATACGCAGTCCGGGACAGCGAGTATAACGGGATTCATATCAAGCAGGGGGATATCATCGGCCTGCATAACGGTAAAATTGAATACTCCAGCGATAACATCCATGATGTGGCTATGAAAATGATGGAAGCGGTTGTGGAAGAAGACTCTGAACTGATTACGGTTTATTATGGTCAGGATACTTCCGAGACAGACGCACAGGCACTGACGGATGAGATCGCGGCCGCATATCCCGAATGTGATGTGGAATGCCATAGCGGTGGTCAGCCACTGTATTACTATCTGATCTCTGTAGAATAAGCAGGATAGAGGAATCAGGTTTGGAACTGAAAGAGATCCGCGGGCTCGGCCCAGCACGTCTTGAAGCGTTTCGCGCAGTGGGCATTGAATCACTGCGCGATCTTTTCATGTATCTGCCTGTACGATATGACGATCTGACGCATGCAGTACCCTGTTCAACGGAAGAACCCGGAATGCATGTATTTCATGGGCGTATATTGCAACGGCCTTCCGCTTCATGGCATCAGGGACTGTCTAAGGTAGAAGCCGTAATGGAAGACCAAAGCGGCAAGCTGAGTATTATATGGTTTAATCAGCCCTGGATGCAAAAGCAGTTGCACGCCGGGATGACGGTTACACTGTATGGCCGGCTTGCATTCAATAAGCGTGGAAGAAGGGAACTTCAGAACCCGGAACAGGTCACACTGGGACAGATACGGCCTGTTTATAAGGAGATTCAGGGAGTGCCCGCAAAGATCCTGCGTCAGGTGATACAGACTCACCTGTACATGCTTCCTGAACTGATTGAAGAAATACTCCCTGAGTCTATTCTCAGGGAATACCATTTTCCCTCCCGAGCAGAGGCCATAGCAGTATCCCATGAACCAGATACACTCGAGGATGTCAAAGCTGCACGGCAACGACTGGCATTTGAAAAAATGCTGTTATACCTGTGTATGGTAAAATGCCAGCGTGGAGCTAGCGATCCCGGGTTCGCCTTGAGTATCCCGGATAAAGTCGTGGATGAGTACTGGAATGCCCAGCCTTTTACACCTACTCAGGCACAGAGAAGAGTTCTTGCTGAGGTCGTTCAGGGACTCAGGCAGAACAGAGCCATGGCCAGGCTGATTCAGGGCGACGTCGGCTGCGGAAAGACGGCCATTGCCTTTGGCGCTATACTGTGCGCATGCAGGGCTGGTTTTCAGGCAGCCATGATGGCACCCACAGAAATCCTGGCACGTCAGCATTATGAATCTGCAAAAAAAGTTCTGGAATCATTTGGTATTCGATGCGGCCTGCTGGTAGGTTCCCTGAAAGCAAGCGAAAAGAAAAAGGCGCATGCAAGACTCGAAGCTGGGGAATGGGATGCAGTGTTTGGCACACATGCGCTGATTTCAGAAGGGGTGCAGTACCAGAAGCTTGGACTTGTCATCACGGACGAACAGCATCGTTTTGGCGTACGGCAGCGTTCTTTTTTACAGGCCAAGGGTGAACAGGCAGGTCGTATGCCTCATGTGATGGTTATGTCTGCAACACCGATTCCCCGGACACTGGCTTTGATTCTGTATGGTGATCTGGACGTATCCGTCGTTGATGAACTGCCTGCAGGCAGAAAGCCTGTGCAGACAAGACTGGTCCCGGAAAACAAGCGACATGATATGTACGGATTCCTACACAAAGAAATAGCCATGGGGCATCAGGCGTATGTAGTCTGTCCATTGGTAGAGGATTCTGAAAGCATAGAACATGTACGTTCAGCACAGTCCACATATGAAGAGCTCCGAACACACGAGCTACGCGATTTGCGGATCGGACTGACATGGGGAGAACAGAAAGCAGAAGAAAAGCAGCTTGTGCTTGATCAGTTTGCTCGCGGTGACCTGGACGTTCTGATCTCTACTACAGTGATCGAAGTCGGGATCAACGTACCTAACAGTACTGTTATGATCATTGAAAATGCTGATCGTTTCGGACTGAGCCAGCTGCATCAGCTAAGAGGACGTGTAGGCCGCGGTGGCGATGAAAGCTGGTGCTTTCTGGTCGCGCAACGCTCAGAAAAGCTGGGAATTATGGTCAAGACAAATGATGGCTTTGAAATTGCACAAAAAGACCTTGAGCTTCGGGGGCCCGGGGAACTGATGGGGACCCGCCAGTCCGGTCAGGAATCTCTCGGATTCTTACTGGACGGAGATGTGAAACTTCTGCAGCTTGCGACACGGTGTATTGAAAGCATTTATTCGGAGGATCGATTTCAGACAACACGCAGCATTCTTGAAAAGACTGCTGAGAAGACCTTCGAAGGAAGAATCGGGCAGATCGCAAAAAACTGAAAGAATAAGAGTACACGGAGAAAAGGGGGAAGTGCTGCTCTGCAGCAAAAAAGATGACTATGCAATGCTTTGAAAATCGTGAGCTTTCCTGGCTGCGTTTTAATGAGCGTGTCCTTGAGGAGGCCGAAGATCCGCGGGTACCACTTTGTGAACGACTGTCTTTTCTTTCCATTTTTCAGAGTAATCTGGATGAGTTCTTTATGGTTCGCATCGGCTCTCTGCATGATCAGATGCTTCTGGATCAGGAAGCAAGAGATAACAAAACACTGATGACCCCCCGCGAGCAACTGGACTCCTGTCTTCTCCGTGTGCGTGAACTTTGCAGAAGGCGGGATAAAACCTATAAAGTTCTGATGGATGCCCTCACGGAGCAGGGGATTACCCTTGTCGATTTTCATTCTATCTCTGATGAAAGCGAACAGTATCTCAGCGAATTATTCAAGACAGAGTATATGCCACTGCTTTCACCAAGCGTAGTCAGCAAAAAGCAGCCTTTTCCTTTCCTGAATAATAAGGAAATCTATGCCATCGCGGTTCTGCATACAAAAACAAAAGCGACGAAAGAGCGTATCGGGATTGTACCTTGCAGCGGTGCAGCATTTCCTCGCCTGATTGAGGTGCCGGAACGAACCGGCTGCTATATGCTGGTAGAGGAGTTGATCCTGCATTACCTACCTCTGCTGTTCCCAAACTACAAGCTTGTCAGTAAAACATTGGCAAGGATTACAAGGAATGCAGATATTGATGCGGATGCAATCTATGATGAAGACCTGAACTATCGTGAGCATATGGTTGAGGTGATCCGGCGTCGCAGGAAACTTTGTCCGATCCGTATGGAATTGAGCCGCCAGATTGATGCCGCAATCATCGCCAAGCTTTGTGAACAGCTGCAGCTTGATGTTGGGCAGGTCTATGAATACGATACACCCCTGGATGTCTCCTTCTTTTCTATTTTCTCAGATCGTCTGCGTGGTCATGCTGACCTTTTCTACGCGCCAAGACATCCTCAGAACTCGCCTGATATTGAAGATGGTCGCAGCATCATGGATCAGATACAGGAACATGATGTTATGCTGCATTACCCTTACCAGAGCATTCGTCCCTTCCTCAGAATGCTCTCCGAAGCAGCAAGAGATCCTTCCGTAACCGCTATCCGCATGACATTATATCGGCTGGCTCGTGATTCAAAGGTCGTTGAAGCGCTGGTTGAAGCAGCGGAAAACGGAAAGCATGTGGATGTTCTCGTAGAGCTGAAAGCAAGATTTGACGAAGAGAATAACATTGAATGGAGCCGCAGGCTGGAGCGTGCCGGCTGTCATGTCATCTATGGCATTGAACATCTGAAAGTTCACAGTAAGCTGTGTCTGATAACCCGGACACATCAGGGGCGTCCTTTCTATATCACACAGATCGGGACCGGGAATTATAACGAAAAAACCAGTCGTCTGTATACAGACCTTTGCCTGATGACCGCGGATCAGGAAATCGGACGGGAAGCATTGACAGTTTTTCAGGCTCTTCTGCGTGGCGAAACCGTTGATCATGTACAGCGTTTACTGGTTGCTCCTCACTGTTTGCAGGACAGACTGCTGGACATGATTGATGGGGAAATCGCACATGCTCTGGCAGGTGAAAAAGCACAGATACAGATCAAAGTCAACAGTCTGTCCGACCGGGTTCTAATGGATAAACTGATCGAGGCAAGTCAGGCGGGTGTAAAGATTGATATGATTGTGCGAGGCATCTGCTGTCTGCGTGCAGGGGTTCCCGGTTATACTGATCATATCCGGGTGATGTCTGTGGTCGGGCGCTTTCTTGAGCACAGTCGCATCTATATATTCGGCACAGAAGAACGGGCAAGGTATTATATAGCCAGCGCGGACTGGATGACCCGTAATACCATCCGAAGGGTAGAGGTTGCAACACCGGTCACTGATCCGGCGCTGAAACAACGCCTGAAAAATGTTATGGACCTGATGTGGAAGGATAACAGTTCAGCACGCGATCAGCAGCCGGATGGTAACTATATCAGACGAATGCCGGGAACCAATCCCGTAATCAATTGTCAGACAATCCTTTATGATGAAGCGTATCGTATGGCAGATCGCCAGGATACAGTACCAAACACATGAGCAGCTGCCCCTCCTGTACTGTTTTGCAGTGCTTACAGCACAGGAGCTTTTTGTGTAAACAAGTTACTGGAATACCCTGCCCACAGTAACAGAAAGAATGTGATTACCGGTGAATGCAGAAAACCTTGGTCCTCAGGAAATTCTGGTTCATGGTGCCAGAGTCCATAATTTAAAGAATATCAATGTCCGGATCCCTCTGCACAGAATCGTAGGGATAGCCGGAGTTTCTGGGTCAGGAAAATCCTCTCTGGCAACAGGTGTTCTGTATGCCGAAGGTTCCAGGCGTTATCTGGAGTCCCTGTCTGCGTATACCCGAAGAAGAATGACCCAGGCAGCTCATGCTGATGTGGACGAAGTCAGGTATGTTCCCGCAGCATTGGCATTACACCAGCGGCCAGCAGTTCCCGGGATCCGTTCTACTTTCGGAACAAGTACTGAATTACTGAACACGCTGCGTCTTTTATACTCCAGATTAGGCACGCACTGTTGCCCGAATGGGCACACTGTACCACCGTCCCTACTTGTGGCAGCGGGCAAACCACTGATCTGTCCGGTATGTGGAATCTCATTTTATGCACCCTCGGCTGAGGCGCTATCATTCAACAGTGCAGGCGCATGCAAGACATGCGGAGGGGTTGGTACCATTCGGACAGTAAATGAGGCATCTCTGATTCCGGATGAATCTTTGACTATTGATGAGGGCGCTGTTGCTCCTTGGAACAGCCTGATGTGGTCCCTGATGATCGACGTATGCAGAGCCATGGGCGTCCGTACAGACGTGCCATTCCGCGATCTCAGCGACCAGGAAAAGGAAATAGTCTACCATGGGCCTGCAGAAAAGAAGCATATTCTGTATCATGCCAAGAAAACCAATCAGGCCGGAGAGCTTGATTTTACATACTATAACGCAGTGTACACAGTAGAAAATGCGCTCAGTAAAGTAACTGATGAAAAACAGATGAAGCGGGTAGAGAAATTTCTGAAGGAAGAAGTATGCCCGTCTTGTGGTGGTTCTCGTCTGTCTGAACAGGCCAGACAGGTAAAAGTTTGCGGGATCTCCCTGAGCGAAGCATGCAGTATGTCGTTAACGGAAAGCATGAGATTCATTGAACGTATACCGCCTTCACTGCCCCCTGAAATGCGACCGATGGCAGAAAGCATATGTGAAACATATGTGCACACAGCCAGAAGGCTGCTTGACCTGGGACTCGGGTACCTTACATTGGACCGGGTATCTTCCACTCTTTCAACAGGTGAACGTCAAAGAGTTCAGCTTGCAAAAGCTGTCAGGAACAGAACAACAGGGGTTCTTTACGTGCTCGACGAGCCTTCCATCGGTCTGCATCCTCAGAATATCAAAGGGCTTTCGGCAGTTATGCACGATCTTGTACAGGATGGAAACTCTGTTGTACTCGTTGATCACGATCCTATGATTCTCCGTAACTCTGACTGGCTGATTGAGATGGGTCCGGGGGCAGGCAGCGAAGGTGGTTACGTTGTTTGTGAAGGCACAATCGACCAGATTTCGCAGAATTCCCGGTCTTTGATTGGGCCATTTTTGAAAAGAAAAATCTTCACAGAGAAGAAAACCGATGAACGCCCCATTTTTGCTGATGGACAGATTGATATGGATACACGGTCAATTCATACGGTTCATCCATTGCATGTGCACTTGCCCAAAGGCCGTCTGACCGTAGTGACAGGTGTCTCAGGTTCTGGGAAAACTACCATGGTTCTCGAAAGCCTGGTCCCCGGCCTCGAAGCGCTGACAAGTGGCAAAGCCCTGCCTGAGCATATCAAGCATATGGAGGCATCCGGCATTCGTCATGTCAAACTGATCGATGCGGCTCCCATCGGCGTCAATGTTCGTTCAACGATCGCAACGTATGCTGAAGTTCATGATGAATTAAGAAAGATCTATGCACATACACCCAGAGCCAGGGAACTCGGCTTTAAGGCAGGAGATTTTTCCTATAACACAGGAAAACTGCGTTGCCCTGGATGCGACGGCACCGGAACCATCAGTCTGGACATTCAGTTTTTACCGGATGTAGTGGTACCGTGCCCCGAGTGCGGCGGATCACGATATGCCGCATTGGCCAGGGAAATCGTATATGAGAATCAGACTGGAGAAAGCTACACATTACCGGACGTAATGCGTATGGAAATCTGCAAAGCAATCGATTGCTTCAGAACTGTCAAACCAATTGCTGCCAAGTTACAAATACTGAATCAGTTAGGTCTTGGTTATTTGACGCTTGGCGAAGAAACGCCAACCTTATCCGGTGGCGAAGCACAGAGACTGAAACTTGCAAGTGAAATGGGAAAGACACAGGAAGATTCAGTGTTTGTATTTGATGAGCCTACAATCGGATTACATCCTCTCGACGTTCAGGGATTGCTTCAGATATTCCGGAGACTGCTTGCAACAGGCGCGACGATTGTCGTCATAGAGCATGATCTGGATGTGATCAGAAACGCTGATTATATCATTGACATGGGACCGGGCGGAGGTGCGGATGGTGGTATGATTGTAGCAACAGGAACACCTGAAGAAATTGCCGCAAATTCTCAGAGTATTACAGGCAGATTTCTCTAAAGAAATAACAGCAAAACTGTATTGGCGTCCCATTCTACATACCGGAAGGAGAAAAGCAGAATGAAAAGGATAGTATCAACCCTCTTGCTTTTGTGTCTGCTGTTTATGCAGTCACCTGCCAGAAGTCAGGCAGAACCTGCTATAAACTGGTATGAAATCTTTGTGCGTTCCTATCAGGATTCAGACGGTGATGGGATTGGAGACCTCCAGGGAGTGATCGGTCGTCTGGACGATCTCGTGAAAATGGGCTATACCGGTATTTGGCTGATGCCGGTTTTCCCAAGCCCCTCATATCACAAATATGACGTTTCAGATTATATGCAGATCGATCAGTCCTACGGGACATTGGATGATTTTCGTTCGCTGATTCAGAAAGCTCATGAATATGGTATTCAGATCATCATTGATCTGCCACTGAATCATACCTCGGTAAATCATCCCTGGTTTCAGGAAGCGGTCCAGGCCATTAAATCAGGCGTCAGCAGTCCATATCTGTCCTATTATTGCTTTCGCAATTCATATGCTGATGGATATACACAGCTCGACGGCTCGGACTGGTTCTATGAGGAACGATTTGCCGGAGGCGGAATGCCTGACCTGAATCTTGATGAACCAGCTGTACGGCAGGAAATCACGCGGGTCATATCATTTTGGCTCGGGGACATGCGCGTGGATGGATTCAGACTGGATGCCGTCACGAACCTGTATACAGGGCAGACGGAACGAAACATCGAGTTTCTTTCCTGGCTGAACCAGACATGTAAGCAAATCAATCCTGAAGCTTATCTCGTAGGTGAATGCTGGGCGGATCTTTCAACCATAGCCCAGTACTATTCAAGCGGTATTGACAGTTTCTTTCTTTTCCCGGCATCACAGGCTGAAGGCTTCCTGATTTCCTCACTCCGCGGACGTTCCGGACATGCAGAGAAGTTTGCAAAGCAGTATGAACGTGTACTGAATGCAATCCCTCAGGGTATACTGGCTCCGTTTCTGTGCAATCATGATACGGGAAGAACAATTGGCGCAGTTCAGGGACGTAGTAACCTTCCAGCTGCAAAGTTTATTGAAGGGCTTCTAAATATGCTCAACGGCAATGTCTTTACATATTATGGCGAAGAAATTGGTATGGTTGGCAGCGGGGAAGATCCTAATAAGCGTCTTGCCATGTATTGGAATGACCATGATATGACGCAGCAGCCGCCAGGAGTTACCAAGATCGAATACGCTTATCCTGCTTATGATGTACAGATTCTTGATCCCAACTCGCTTTTGCAGTATTGCATTAATGCAAATCATCTGAGATTACAGTTTCCGGAAATCTCAACAGGAATAAATGAGTTCATTTACGTTGATGGCGATATCTGTCTGATGAAGCGAACCACGGATGACTCGTCCTGTCTGATTGCTGTAAACTTCTCATCCAAAGATCATGGAGAATGCGAAATACCGGAAAACTGGAGCATTGCGGGCGTTCTGACAACCACTGAAGCCATGCCCAGTATGGAAAAGAGTTGTCTCAGGCTCCCACCTTACAGTATTGTCGTATTAGATCAAACAAGCGGACAATGACATCATACACATGCATCTGAATCGTATGCATGCCGGATGATAGAGCTGTTAAATGAGCTTCTGCCCAGATTATACCTTACTTTTCTTTCGTGAATAGGACCGAATGGTCAGTATCTTGCACCTGGCCATTTTGTAATTCTTTCATACACTACCTAGATTAATTCTTAATTCCACAAATTCGGCCAGACGAAGCTTGCAGAGCAAGGAATCGCAAGAATTCTGAATATGCAAATTGACAAATTGGCATTTCGCAGCTATAATAATCACATGTGATGAGCTTTCGTTCATCAATTGAGTATTCAATTCAAGGAGGCATTCCAATGAAAAGGTTTTTAGTTTTGGTGCTTGCTTTAGCAATGCTGTTTTCCCTTGTATCTTTTGCTTCAGCAGAAGGATATAGTGGGGAACTGAAAATCTGGGTTGCAGAAGCAGTCGTTGATTTTACAAATCAACAGGTAGAAGCTTTCAAGGCAGCTCATCCGGAGTATGCAGGCATGACAGTTGTTGTGCAGCCAGTCGGCGAAGGCGATGCTGCAGCCAATATGATTACAGATGTGGAAGCAGGTGCTGACATCTTCGGATTTGCTCAGGATCAGCTTGCTCGTTTGGTTGCTGCCGGAGCTTTGGAAGAAGTCGAACCCGGTAATGCTGAAGTGGTAAAAACCGTGAATGACGCTGGTTCTGTTGCGGCTGTCACTTTGGGTGAAACAATGTATGCGTACCCAATGACCAGTGATAACGGATACTTCCTCTATTATGATAAGTCGGTTGTAACAGACCCAAGCGATCTTGACAAGATCCTGGCTGACTGCGATGCCGCTGGCAAAAAGTTCTATATGGAGATTAACTCCGGATGGTATCAGACTGCTTTCTTCTTCGGAGCAGGATGCGAACTGACATTCGACTCTGATAATGAAGGAAATCTTGTTGCCATGAATGCATCCTATGCCAGCGACGAGGGTGTAAAGGCACTCAAAGCCATGATCCGTTTGGCTAACTCTCCCGCTTTTGTAAATGGCTCCTCCGTAAGCAATGCTACCAATGCTGCAGCCATTGTGGATGGTACTTGGGATGCAACAGCAGCAAAGGAACTGTTTGGCGAGAATTATGCTACAGCAAAGCTTCCGGTCGTGGATGGATTCCAGCTTGGTGGTTTTGGTGGCTTTAAGATGCTGGGTGTAAAACCTCAGACCGATGATGATAAGCTGGCTGCATGTGATGCACTGGCTGCCTTCCTTACCAGTGAAGAAGTACAGCTTGCCCGTTTCAAAGCTGTTGGATGGGGTCCTTCAAATCTTGCAGCCCAGGCTAATGAAGCCGTACAGGCCGATGAAGCACTGTCAGCTCTGGCACAGCAGTTAGCCTTCTGCGCACCACAGGGACAGTATCCTGGTGACTACTGGTCACTTGCTACTGCATTGGGTGATGATATCATCGGCGGCAAGCTGAATGATACCGATGATGCAGGATTGCTGGAGACTTTGAAGAATTTTGAAGCCACCTGTGAATCGTACCTGACAAAGTAAATCATATCCATGCAGACTGGGGCGATCTGCGCCTCAGTCTGCTTTTTTACAATCTGAAGATTGATTTAAGTCAAGGGGGGTAAGGCCGGCATGACTGACCTGGAATACTTAAAACTGAGTAAACCAGCTAAAGTAGGATATCGGCT
>ONWQ01000051.1 GCA_900321565.1 uncultured Eubacteriales bacterium | reverse complement strand
CGGAGAGTTCCCGGACTGGAATACGTTCCTCTGTATACGGACGCGCAGGTTGTGGTAAAACCGGAGAACCCGGAGGCAGCCGAAACGGTTTTCATGCTGCCGGCATCAACCTCCCTGCGTCTGAGACAGGACCGGTGGCTTATGCAGGCGGGTGCTCATTTCAGTACGATCATGGAGGTCAGTTCCTTCCGTGCTGCGCTGAATGGTGTGCAGATGGAACAGGGATGTGGCTGTATTCTCAGAAGCATGGCAGAGCAGGCAGGACTCGTTCCGTGCCCTGAGATCCCGGCCGCTGTGTTTCAGGTCAGTGCGGTCTATAACCGGAATATGGTTTTCCGGCCGGCTGCCCTGGCACTTTTGCAGAGTATGATCAGCGGGGCAGGCAGAATGAGTCCATGAACTGTCTGCGGATGCAGGGCCGTGTCCCTGTATCTGCACGAGCATGATCAGGAAGTTCAGCGCCCCAAAGCATCCCCGACAGTATGCAATCCGGCCGGACGAAGCTCTATGCAGAAGACCGGACCGGATCAGGTTCGTCCGTATACGAAAAACGCCCGAAAACCGCATGCGCGATTTTCAGGGCGTTTTCTGCTCTCGGGCATATTGGGACTGCAGGCTTATTCTCCCGCAATAAACAGTACACCCAGGGTGCCGGGGCCGCAGTGGCTTGAAACCGTGCAGCCCGCGCGTGTGATCAGAATTTCAGAAAAGTGTCCCAGTCCCTCAAGATACGCTTTGACCGGATCAATGATTTCGTCACTGCAGCCGGAGTGTGTAATGAATACGCGTTCAGGTTTTGCCTGGAGCAGCTGGGGCTCCATGTCCCGCACATAGTTCATGACCACACTGGAAAGCTTTCCGCGATACTTTTTGGTCGCCTTCATGGCTCCGTCTTCCACGACAATCATCGGATGCAGTTTCAGTGTGCTCCCCAGCAGGGCCGTGACACTGCTGCATCGTCCGCCTCTGTGCAGATAGGTGAGCGTGTCGACGACAAAGCTTGCACGGACCCTGGGCCGGATCGACTCCAGATGCGCAAGGATGTCTGTCATACTGCATCCATGTTCTGCCATATCGGCTGCCTCCAGGACCTGCAGGCCGATGCCGGTGGAAAGATTCTGTGAATTGAAAACACGGATATGCTCCTGTGCATGCAGATGTTCAACGGCCATCCGGAAGACATTCCCGGTGGTGGACATACTGTCCGAGATGGAAAAGCACAGGACATCATCCCCCTGATCCAGATAGGATCTGAGCAGTTTTTCCGTACTTTCCAGGGCAATGGCAGCGGTACGCGGGGTACTCTTGTGCGCATCGGACCAGAGATAGATTTCGTCCGGTGTAATATTCACACCGTCAAGGAACTCCCTGCCATCCAGTTCAATATAAAGCGGTACAATATCAATATGATAACGCCGGATCAGCTCCGGCGACAGGTCGCATGTAGAGTCGGAAATAATTCGAAGCATGTTGATCCTCCATAGGGTATTCTGTGATTATTCCGCGTCTGTGTATTCGGCACTGAGTTCAAACGCGGTTTCTCCGGGGGCGCCGCCGGACAGCCAGATGGTGTGTTCCTGTTCGGTCCACCTGAGTTCAAGCGCATGATCCGGGAGCAGTTCGTGGTTATAATTGACCGTCATGGAGCGGATGGTGGATCGCCGCATCCTGTCCGGTCCAAGAATATTGCAGAGCCAGTCGGCATACCGTGCATTGTTCACGTGCCCCAGGGAATCCAGGTCCGAATACAGCGGTGTATAGAGCTGCGTCTGCAGAGCACCGTCCACTTTCCGTGCGGCACCGGGGTAGGGCATGGGTGACGGGAGCTGCTCATTGCGCGGAAGGCGGGCATCCATCTCCGGGTCCGGCATGGCACGCCTGGTCTTCAGGTCCATGATGGTCCAGAGCGTGGACGCTTTCCCGAAAACAGCGCCCGAAGCATCCTGGAACAGGAAAAACCTGGGATAGAGCATGTGCCGGCTTGCCTTTGGAAAGGTCAGGATGGTCACCGGGTCCCCGATGGTCGGGTACCTGTCCATTTCCAGATGTGTGCGCACGAGTACCCAGGCGCGGTTCTGTTCCAGCATCCCCGCCCGGCTGATGTCCAGAGCTTCACAGTGCTCACCGGCACATTCCTGCATTTCTTCCAGTATATGGCTGAACCGCCAGGAGGCTTTCAGATCGCAGTCCCTGGTTTTAAGAATCAGGCTTTTCTGATATGTATCCATTCCATTTCTCCTCAGAAACAGTATGCAAAAGGATTGCTTTCCGCCTGCAAATGGATACGCAGCATGGTGTTGTAAGAAGTGCGGACGCAAAAAAAGCCGCAGGGCTTCCGCCGTGCCGGTGTACTCCGGAAAGCGTGCCATGGAAAAGGCAAAATACAGAGTCTACTGTACACAGAAAAGCGCCATACGTCAACAGTAAAAGCCGAAACGCTGAATTTGCGCAGTCGTAAGGGTTCGATGCGGGAACCCCACGGTCTGCTCCTGTACACCCCATGCTTTCCGGAAAAGTATGCCTTCAGGCGTGAAGTACAGAGGTGCTCTGACGATGCGTTTATACTGTCTCCGGAGGCTCAAGGTACCGCACTTTTTTCCCGGTTGCCAGTGCATATTCGATCTCTGAACGTGTGCTGGAACCGATATATCCACCCACATTGATGACATAGATTTCATCTG
>ONWQ01000367.1 GCA_900321565.1 uncultured Eubacteriales bacterium | reverse complement strand
GACCAGCGGCTGATGGAAATCAAAATTCCCGGTGTATACCCGCTCTGGCTGATTCATCTGCTGGAGGATGTTTCAGCCCGGCGCTGCCATTACTCCAAGTACGGCGACGCCTATACACGTTTTATCCAGCCGGGAGCCCTCAGATCTTCCATTCTGAAAGGAGCATGACCATGCTGACCAGTCTGTTCTCTTCCTCTACCGTCACCCTGCCCGGTGTCCTTCTGATGATCGGGCTTGCCCTGGCGCTGGGTACGCTCTCCGCACTTTTTCACCGGAAGATGAATCACTGCTCGCAGAGTATGTTCCTCACCCTGGCGTGCCTTCCCCTGATCACAGGCACTGTCATTCTGGTGGTCAACGGCAATCTCGGTGCAGGCATTGCCATTGCCGGTTCTTTCAGTCTGATCCGTTTCCGCTCCGCACAGGGAACCGGTTCCGAGATCCTCGCCCTGTTTCTTTCAGCCTCTCTTGGGCTGTGCCTGGGAGCAGGATACTGGGCTGTCGCTGTGATCCTGCTGCTTGCCTATATGCTGCTCATGCTCTTCCTGCGTGCCCTTCCTCTGACGGATAAGCCTGAGCTGCTCCGGGAACTGCGTATCACCGTTCCGGAATCCCTGGACTATGAAGGACTGTTCGATGATGTACTGAAAGAACACTTCTCGGCCTACAGCCTTGACAGGGTAAAAACTGCCGACATGGGCAGTACCTATCAGCTGCTGTATACCGTCACAAAGAAAGCCGGACAGGAAGACAAGGCCTGTCTGGACGCCATCCGCATCCGCAACGGCAACCTCCCGGTATCCCTGGGCAGAATTCCGGAGCGCAGTATTGCCATGTGACGTTATCCTGGCCGTTCCTCCCCCTTCAGCCTGCCGTGTGCCTGCACACCGACAGGCTTATTTCGTGTTCCGGAACAAAAAGTCAGAAAAAGTCAAATTTCTTTGCATAATCCTCTTGACAATCAGAATCCCTGATGTACAATACACTTCGGAAGGTCAAAGTTAGTCAGTAATGTCTGAACCTTCCCGACACACTGAAGCAGAGGAAGTGTATCCGTATGGCAAGTTTGAACAATTATACGCAGAAATCCATTGAAGCCGTTCAGAAGGCTCAGGCACTTGCGACACAATATCAGCATATCCAGGTGGACGAGGAACATCTGGCGCATGCACTGCTGGAAGACAGTCATGATCTGATCCCGCAGCTGCTGACCAAGTGCGGCTATTCCGCAGACAGTTTCCGTGCTGCCATTGAAAACGCCATCACCCGGATCCCACGGGTCACCGGCTCAGGACGGGAAGCTGACAAGGTTTACATCAGTCCGGACCTGGATAAGGCGCTTGTGGAAGCCGATGCCATTGCCAAGCAGATGAAGGACGAATACATCTCCGTGGAACATCTGTGGATGGCCATCTGCAAAAAGCCTAATGAACACATGAAGGCAATCCTGAAACAATTCGGATATCAGGATGCAACCTTCCTGAAAGCACTCAGCAGCGTCCGGGGGGCAACCCGTGTAACGACAGACAGCCCCGAGGAAACCTATGATGCACTGAAAAAGTACGGGACAGACCTTGTGGAGATGGCCCGACAGCAGAAACTGGACCCGGTCATCGGCAGGGATGCGGAGATCCGGAACGTGATCCGGATCCTCTCCAGAAAAACGAAAAACAACCCTGTTCTCATCGGTGAACCTGGCGTCGGGAAAACCGCTATTGCGGAAGGACTTGCTCAGCGGATTGTCCGCGGCGATGTGCCGGATTCCCTGAAGAACCGCACCATCTTTTCTCTGGACATGGGCAGCCTGATTGCCGGTGCCAAGTTCCGTGGCGAGTTTGAGGAACGTCTGAAGGCTGTACTGGCCGAAATCAAGAAGAGTGAAGGCCAGATCATTCTGTTCATTGATGAACTGCACACCATTGTCGGAGCCGGAAAGAGTGAAGGCGCCATGGATGCCGGTAATCTGCTCAAGCCCATGCTGGCCCGGGGCGAGCTCCACTGCATCGGGGCTACAACCCTGAATGAATACCGGGAGTATATTGAAAAAGATGCCGCTCTGGAGCGCCGTTTCCAGCCTGTTATGGTGGAAGAGCCGACAGTGGAGGATACCATTGCAATCCTGCGTGGCCTGAAGGAACGTTATGAAGTTTTCCACGGCGTGAAGATCCAGGATAACGCTCTGATCGCCGCAGCTACGCTCTCCAACCGGTATATCACAGACCGTTTCCTGCCGGATAAGGCGATCGACCTGGTGGATGAAGCCTGTGCCATGATCCGCACTGAGATTGATTCCCTGCCTACGGAACTTGACGATGTTTCCCGCCGGATCATGCAGCTGGAAATTGAGGAAGCAGCGCTTAAGAAAGATGATGATGAGCTTTCGAAAGCCCATCTTGCAGATGTCCAGAAAGAACTGGCTGAACAGCGGGATACATTCAATACCATGAAGGCACGCTGGGAATCCGAAAAGGACGCCATCGGCAAGGTCACACGGATCCGTGAAGAAATCGAGAAAGTGAATGCAGAGATCGAGAAGGCTGAACGCAATTACAACAGTTATGACCTGAACCATGCAGCTGAACTGAAATACGGCAGACTTCCTGCCCTGAAAAAGGAACTTGAGGAAGAAGAAGCCAAGGCAGATCAGGCCAAGGGTGAAGACAGTCTGCTGCACGACCGGGTCACGGACGAGGAAATTGCCCGGATTGTCGGCAGGTGGACCGGAATCCCGGTTACCCGCCTCATGGAAAGTGAACGTGAAAAACTGCTTCATCTGGAAGATACCCTGCATGAGCGCGTGATCGGTCAGGATGAAGCGGTCCGTAAAGTCGCGGAGGCCAT
>ONWQ01000397.1 GCA_900321565.1 uncultured Eubacteriales bacterium | reverse complement strand
GCGGTCAGACGATAAAAATCCTTGCTGTTGGGTGGGGTGTCCCCTTTGCAGATGAACCCTACAGGACGGATATCATTGGCACAGCATGTCATAGCCGGTCTGGCAAAGTAATAATAGCCTTTCGGGAACTTGGGATTGCGCAGCACCTGGCCGACAATCTCAACGATCTTACCGTCATAGCGGTCCGGATGGTCCATGGCATCCAGATAAAAGATACCAAACTGCTCGTCTGTGATCCGGATCACTTCCGCCTTCATATCATACGGCAGGTCCTCATCGGTCACGCCGTCGTCCGTGGAACCATCCGGATTTTCGAACAGGATGGTTGCTCCGGGATTCAGGGCCCGCATCTGGCGTCGCCAGTAGGACTTTCTGAATTCAGGACTGCAGCGGTTGAACAGGATCAGATCAGCTTCACGCATGGGCATGGTCATCTGATTGCGCATGTTCGTCATGTAATTGTCGAACGTGGTCGCATCCGCCAGCGTGATCACCTGAACATATTCCCATTTTTCAGGCATTTTCAGGCCGCCGAGCTTTTCCATGGTCCACATGGAATTGTATTCGATCATGACACGTTCCGGATGATACTGGCTGTCCAGCTGAGCCAGTTTCTGACTGGTCAGCTCTTCCGGCTCATTGAGCATGCAGAATACGGAATTGTGCTGATCGAGCATTTCGGGCTCATACTCGACTTCTCCGTCCTCACAGCAGATAATCAGTGTTTTCTCTCCGCTGGAAAAACCGGTATCGGTCAGCATGGACTGGATCATAGTGGTTTTTCCGCTCTCAAGAAAACCACAGATGACATAAAGCGGGACGAAATCTAAATCACTCATACCTTGAACAGCTCCCTGAGGGCCTTTTCGTTGATGTCTGCGCCAATCACGACAATGCGACCGGTATAGTCGGCTGCACCGGGACGTACCTGGAGCTCACCGGGGACATAGTCAAACTGGAACCAGGAACCGGCGGCATTCTGCAGGATACCCTTGGCACGCAGAATACGACCGAACTCTTCCTCATCACCCAGCTGGTCGACCATGCCGCGGATCTCATCTTCTTCATAACGGCGGGCAGTTTCCACACCGATGTTCTGGAAGACTTCATCTGCGTCATGCTCACCTGGTGCATGATGATGGTGATGATGATGTTCATGATCATGGTCATGATGGTGTTCATGCTCGTCATGGTCATGGTCATGATCGTGGTCATGATGATGCTCATGCTCGTCATGATCGTGATCATGCTCATCCTCGTCATCATCGTCATGATGATGATGCTCGAGGTCCACTTCAATCGGGCGACCGTTTTCAATGACTTCCATCACGAAATCGGATTCCATGTCATCCCAGGGCGTGGTGATGATACGGGCACCAGGATGTGCTTCTTCGATCAGCACACGGCTTTTTTCAACACGGTCCGGGGTCAGAAGCTGGGTGCGGCTGAAGATGATGGTTGATGCAGTCTTGACCTGATCCAGGAAGAATTCACCGAAATTCTTCATATACATACGGCACTTGCCGGCGTCCACAACGGTGGCACAGCCGCCGACTTCGAGTTCAGGATGACGCTCGGAGGCTTCATGGACTGCAGCAATGATTTCACTGAGTTTGCCGACACCGGTGGGCTCAATGAGAATACGGTCCGGATGATAGGTATCAATCAGTTCATCAATGGCTTTCTGGAAATCACCGGCCAGTGTGCAGCAGATGCAGCCGGAATTCAGTTCGGAAACGGTAATGCCGGCATCTTTCATGAAGCTTCCGTCGACACCGACTTCGCCGTATTCATTCTCAAGCAGGATTACTTTCTCCTCGCGGAGCTTTCCTGTCAGCAGTTTTTTGATCAGTGTGGTTTTTCCGGCTCCGAGGAAACCGGAGATGATGTTGATTTTGACCATGGATAATCCCTCTTTTCCTGGACATTCAGGTTTCACCTGAAGCCACCGCGGATTATAGCACGACGCAGGGATACCCGCAAGTAAAAACACGGGAGAGACCAAGGACAGTCAAGGCAAAAGGCCGGTTGCAGACCTGATGCAGGGAACGGCAGCTGTTTTTTTGAAAGCATGCCAAAAAAAGCACAGAATCAGGCGCAGATAAAAGCATATCTCTGTCTGCACCTGATTCTGTGCCGGAAAAATTGTATGGCTCTGAGGAATGCAATATGCTGCATTCCACATATTAAGCGTGCGGGCCGGTATTATCGTCTGGGTTCACCGGTTGACTTGCTCCAGTCAAACTGGGTGACGGGGAATATTTTCTCATGAATCAGCCGCTCATAAACAGATGGCGCGTCTTCAGGAAAATAGGTTTCCTCAATCAGACTTCCCAGATGCAGTCTTCCGGCAGCGCTCAGTCTGAGCAGCGCCATGGCATCATCATGCGTGGTCCAGAGACCGGCAGAAGATTCTTTTTTCGGTCTGGCCATGGTATGTGCGCCAATGAGCGTGATTCCCGGACCGTGCACTTTGTGATAATAGTCAATGGTAAAGTCAGAATGCCGTGTGCATCCGAGAAGAGCAACCCGGCCGAATGCTGTCATGCAGTCGAGAACCTGATCGAGCGCCTGACCGTTCCCTGTGACTTCAATGGCGACGTTCGTGCCGCCATGCGTAATGGACTTTACACGCTCTGCGAATCCTTCGGCGTATGGGTCCAGGGCATAATCTGCGCCTATCTCAAGCGCCCTCTTCCGTCTGCTTTCATCAGGGTCGATCGCAATGACAGGCACGGCACCGGCAGCCAGTAGCAGCTGAACAGCAATCAGGCCAAGGATCCCGAGGCCCATGACCACGGCCGATTCCCCGATTTCCAGGTGACACTTGCGGATGGCACCCAGGGGAAAAGTTGCGATATGAACGACAGAAGCTTCCTGCAGTGTTACACGACTGTCCGTGATCGGATGAACGTTTTCTTCAGCTATGGTCTGTACGTCTGCATGATGGCTCCAGGAAAGGGCCACACGGTCCCCCGGTTTTACCCTTGTCACGTCATCTGATACACTGATCACAGTACCGGAGGCACTGTACCCGCAGAAGCGGGGAAATCTGGCTTCCGTATCTTTGGAGTATACGCTTACATTGGGATCACCTGTGATATTCGCGCGTTCCGTTCCGCTGCTGATTGTCGTATAGGCTGTTCTCACCAGCACCTGACCTGCTGCAAGCGGCCCGATCTCCTGCTCCATAAGCTCTGCATGATTGACCCTGGTAAACACAATTTGCTTGCATTGCATGTTGGTTCGACTCCTCTAAACAAAGCAGGGCAGGGCACTCCTTGCAGAATGCCCTGCCTCTGGCTCTGCTTATTTCATGATTTCGGTGGCTTCCTCTTCAAACTCAAGGCCACCTTCTTCTTCCCACTGTGCGATAAACTCAGCATATTCTGCTTCAACATCGCCCTTGGTGGCAATCAGGTTTGCCAGCATTTCAGACTCGACAGCCTGAAGCGCAGTGCCATATTCGCCCCATGTCTGCAGTGTTTTGGTGATGAAGGTATAGTCTGTGGCGACAGCCAGCTCCTCAGCCTGAGAGGTTTGAGTCAGCGTATTCATCGTGCGGGTTTCGGCATTCTTCATGGTCCATCCGCCTGAAGTGTTGTAGACGAAAGCACCGGCAGCACGGTGAATGGCGTCATCTGCATAGGTACCAATGCGTTCATATTTTCCGGTGTCTTTGTCGATCCACTGGAACATTTTGCCTTCAATGCCCAGATAGGTTGTATTCTGGCCTTCTTCGGTATAGTACATCCAGTTGAGAAGTTCTACAACCTTGTCGATGTGTTTACAATCCTTGGAAACGACTGCCGTAAATTCGTTCATGTTTGCGTAAGGTTTTACGCCACCGGTCGGGAGACCTGTATCAGGATTTGCAATGTGTGCGAAGGTAAACAGATCATCCACACTTCCGGGAAGCTCAAAGGTATAGCGGCCGGGATACCAGTTGTTGGCGG
>ONWQ01000007.1 GCA_900321565.1 uncultured Eubacteriales bacterium | reverse complement strand
CTTCTGTATCAGAAACAGATTTTTGATGTCATTCAGCAATGGCTTCAGGAGCCCGGACGTGCGGTTGTCTCCGTGGTTCATGATCTTGGCCTTGCCAGAAGGTATGGTACCCACTGTATCCTTATGCATCAGGGACAGAGTGCGGCATCCGGCCCCATACAGAATGTGCTTACCCGGGATATACTGAATCAGGTTTATCAGATGGACGTTTATCAGTGGATGCAGACGGGAGCTGAACTCTGGCAGGAAAACGCCTGAATGCATCTGCATACAGCTTCCGGATTTGAAAAAGCAGTCCTGTGCGCATCATGATCGCACAGGACTGCTTTGGGATTCAGTTTATTCAATCGTTCTGCTGGAATAGTTCGGTGCTTCCTTGGTAATGGAAATATCATGCGGATGGCTCTCCAGCAGGCCCGCATTCGTAATCCGGATGAACTCCGCTTCCCGACGAAGCGTGTCAATATCGGGCGCACCACAGTATCCCATACCGGCACGCAGACCGCCAACCATCTGGAAAATGGTATCTGCAAGCGGTCCCTTGTAAGGAACACGACCCTCGACGCCTTCCGGCACAAGCTTCTTGGCGTCCTCCTGGAAGTACCGGTCCTTGGAACCCTCGGCCATGGCCGCCAGAGAACCCATTCCACGGTAAACCTTGAAAGATCTGCCCTGATAGATTTCCATGGCGCCCGGGCTTTCCTCGGTACCGGCCAGCAGACTGCCCAGCATGACACAGGAGCCACCCGCAGCCAGGGCCTTAACCACATCTCCGGAGTATTTGATCCCTCCGTCTGCAATGACACGGATACCATGCTTATCCGCTTCTTCTGCACAGTCCGCAACAGCTGTAATCTGAGGCACACCGATGCCCGCTACCACACGTGTCGTGCAGATAGAACCCGGACCGATGCCTACCTTGACGCAGTCCACACCGGCACTGATCAGGTCATGGGTTGCAGCAGCAGTCGCCACATTACCAGCAAACAGCTGGATATCCGGGAAACGATTGCGTATCGCTTCCACCTGACGGAGCACACCTACAGAATGCCCGTGGGCTGTATCAATGGAGATCACATCACACTTGGCCTGAATCAGGGCCTCAATACGTTCAAAAACATCCTTTGTCACACCGACAGCAGCACCGCAGAGCAGTCTGCCGTTGGCATCCTTGGCCGCATTCGGATATTTCTGGGATTTCTCAATATCCTTGATTGTGATGAGGCCACGAAGCATACCTTCCGCATTCACGATCGGCAGTTTTTCAATTCTGTGCTCGGCAAGAATCGCCTTCGCTGTTTCCAGTGTCGTTCCCTCAGGTGCCGTAATCAGGTTCTTGCTTGTCATGACTTCCCTGATCTTTCGGCTGTAGTCTGTTTCAAAACGCATGTCACGGTTTGTCAGAATGCCGACAAGCTTTCCGTTTTCCGTAATCGGGACACCCGAAATACGATACCGGCTCATCAGATTTTCAGCATCCTGAACCGTATGATCCGGAGAAAGAAAGAACGGGTCCGTGATTACACCATGCTCTGACCGTTTCACGCGGTCCACTTCATGAGCCTGGGCTTCAATGGACATATTCTTATGAATGATTCCAAGACCGCCTTCACGTGCAATCGCGATTGCCATGCGGGAGTCCGTGACAGTATCCATTGCTGCTGACATAAAAGGAATATTCAGTCTGATAACCGGTGTCAGCTGAACCGACAGATCGACTTCTTTCGGCAACACTTCACTGCGTGCAGGCACAAGCAGTACATCATCAAATGTTAGACCTTCACGAACAACCTTCTGCAGCATGCATCATACCTCCATAAAAATGATTGAAAGGATTGTAACAAAGGGCTTATACACTGTCAATGGAGTTTCAGAAAAGAAAATCGCCAGATTGATCATTTTCCGGTCTCAGTTTCCGTCTTTGCTGTTACAGCTATCCTGTCATCCATCATCCTGCACGTCAGCCTGCCCTTCCGGATTTCGGTAGGGCATACGCAATGCATCCAGACACTGGCTGAAAACCTCTGAATATGTACCTTCCATATGCTGGACCATCTCGTGGATCTCCATCTGTGTTGTACGCATCACCACACCGCTCTGCATCATCCTGCCAGGGAAAAGCCACAGGCATGCCACCGGAAACGCTGCAAAGAAAAGCATAAGGAAATGAATAAGCAGACCTTCCATTTCGAACCCGTCAGCAGACAGATCTGTCACCGGCGTTTCCCATTCCGGATCAAAGTCAGCCCCCATAACTTCGCAAGTGCCTCCGTCCCCGGCACAGGAAACTGTAAATCTGAGATTCATGCGTGCCGCTTCCGCTGCGAGCTGGACGAACCTCGCCGCCTGGTACTTCAGTGCAGGGTCCAGAGCAGCATACATTTCTTCACGGTCCCCCTGAACACACACGGGGATCAGAAGCACCCCGTTCAGGTCTGCCCCGCTCCTATAAAGGCTCTCTACAGTCGCCGCACCTGCCATCGTCAGAGTTTTGCACACTTCCAGTACCCATAAGGCATGGATATAAAGCATCTGCCCCTGAGTGTATGCAAGATTCATCACTCTTGCAGTTTCCGGCATGGCATTGTGAAATGCCAGATCGATTCCAGCCAGGCTCTGCTCCCACGCTTTGGGATCCTCCTGTGCATGGCTTATCAGTTCCTGCAGCTGTTTATATGGGAAACCAGGAAGACAGCCAAGCTCATATTTCACCAGCGACGGCGTCCGGCTCAGTTCCGTCAGCAGGCGAACATTCCATGCACTGCCCGTCCGGATTTCCGCAAAGGGTGATTCATACCCCTGGACCGAGACCCCTGCCGTCCATTCCGTATCCGACAGACATACACTGGTGCACGTCTGTCCCTGCTGCAGTCTGAACAGGTGTCTGCATGCAGAAGCGGCCCGGGTTCCAAGACTTTCCCGGCAGATCAGAGTCATTCCGGTCATTTCCTGGATCACATCGGCAGCCTGTTTCATTTCCTGCTCATATTCATGCTTCTCATCAGCTTCCATACTCCCGGGCAGCACGGCATGAATATATGCCGTTGCAGCTCCATACATGGCCGCATGGAAAGCGGCAAGCAGAATCAGTTCCTGAAACAGTATGGACCTTCCTGCCAGAGCTGCAGGGTCAGTACGGAAGAGTACATATCTGCCAGAAGATTCTGTGCCGGAAATCCAGCCGTCCCTGAACAGAGTCAGCGGTTCCGATCTGTTTTTAATCTGTCCGGCCGCAGGAACAATCCCATCAACTGAAAACCATGGCAGCGGTTCCTGTACACTGGCCGCTTCAGCACCGGCCATCACCACAGTCTGAAGGCACGGCATTCTTATGGGCTCTGTTTTGCCGTTCAGACGCATGGCAAGGCCCGCTTCAGTCTCTCCAGGTGCAATAAACAGTTCTGCCGTATCTGTCCTGGCCCCTTCATACGCGCCCGCCGGAAGCCGCATCATGCCCAGGGACTGCGCGCCTCGATACAGACTCAGATAGTAAGGAAAAGCACCAAGTCTCAGAAGTGTACTGTCTGCTCCAGCATCATTCTCCGTTCCTCTGCTTTCTGCATTCCTGACCGTATCCGTATCCCATACCCGGATGCCGATCCTGCCGCGCAGACTCAGAAAATAAGCTTTCCATGGATGACCTGCCAGTGGAATATTCGGCCAGAGCCTGATCTCCGGAATCTCGTCACCACTCAGAAACACCTGTTCCATACTTTTATATGCTCTGGTCATGACAACGGAGTGGTTTCTGCCACAGAGTACCATCCTGAACCTGATATCCCCACGGTCATCCGCTTCTGCATGAAGCTGCATCCAGTCAATGCCATTGACTTCTGAGCCCTTTTGATTCTGACATGCAGTAAGCTCCGGAGAAATCGGTGGCACAACCTGAACCACCCTGTTCTGATGGACGATTGTCAGCTTCCGACTGGTCATTTCATCCCCCAGCCTGCCACCCTCCAGCAAAAGAACCCGGTCAGAAAACGGTTGCATGGCAGCTGCAGCCCATTCTTCTCCCAGGCGTTCCCCGAGCAGCAGGCGCAATGCTGCAGAGTTTGTCCGCCAGGGATACCGCATTTCCAGTGCCGGAAGTGGCAAGGCTGTTGAATCCACGGCCTGTTTCTGCCACTGACGCATCAGCTGCTGTACCTGTGGCCTCAGTCCGGTATCCGTCTGCAGATGCTCTTGCAGACTCTCTGCAAGAACATGCCGGTAACCACCGGAATACTTTTCAAGCAACTCTTCTTCCAATACACATGCCTGCAGTGCATCGGATGCCTTGGGATCAGGCAGGAGCTCAATCCCATACAGTGCACTGGACTGAGCAAACGCATGCTCTCCCCAGAAGTACAGATTTCTTTCCGGAAACTCTGTCTCCGTTTCTCTGTACCCATAAGCTTCCAGGATTTCGGATGCCGGAAGGTGCATTCCGGAGACGGTCTGTACCTGCAGCAGGCTTTCAGGGCACATCCTGCGCATGGCAATACACGCCTTCCATGCTTTACCCCAGAATGAAATCTTTTCATGAAGCGTCTGCTTCTCTGCCTTTTCAAGACTGGCTTCCAGTTTCAGCTTCAGCGACTGTACCGCATCCATATGAAGGCTGCACAGTCGTTTGTATAAAAGGTCACGTTCTCTTACAGTCAGCAACCGTACAGGATCCTGAAACCGCATTGTTTCCGTATTCAGCCACGGCACACTCTTACCGGCCAGCTCACTGACAGGTGCATATTCAGGTACAGGCAGGATGACCCACCTCGGGTCCAGGATGCCAAGAACAGCCCGCCGGTCTCCGGAACACAGAAAACACACCTGCAGCTTTCTGCGTCCGGACGCGTGAAGCAGGTCTGCAGCCAGACGTCCGGCGTCTGCACGAACTTCCACAACCCGGATACTGAAGCTTCTGTCCAGACACTCTGCAAGCAGAGCCAGAGCCAGAACGCCGTTCCAGTGATCCGTTTCCTGTGCATCAAGCTCGTCTGGTGTCCTCCTGGTCCAGTCCAGAATGCCTGTCGCCTTCCCGGAGTCCATGGCTTTTCGCAGGTTCAGAAGAAAAGTCTGCTGGTTTACTACGGACACGGGTCCGATGCCTTCCTGTGTTCTCACAGAAGCATAATCATCCGGCAGCCATGAAAACATATTGGTCTGCATACCTGTGTTCCTTCCCATCATCGTGTCTTCTGTCCGGCGGCCCCGATCAGTGCCTGAAACAGGCCTACAGCCCCTGCCAGGTTCTCCGTCCTGCCCCGCAGGTCTTCCGGTTCCGGCAACAGGTGTCCTTCCGGCCAGAGCATATCGAGTTCCTGCATGGCATCCTTCCGCCCTTTACGATCCAGCCCTGCATACCGCAGGACGGCATCCAGGAATTCTTCTGAAAAGAATGCCTGCACCGGCTGTTCCGTTCCGTTATCCTCAATCTCAGGTGGTGTGCGCTGTTTCTGGGATTTGCGTGCCAGTGCCTCATCTTTCTGAACCTGGCGTGACCTTCCCCTGAGTAGCGCAAGGTGCCGTTTCATACGCATCAGCCGGCTCTTTGCCTGGTCAATACGCTCCATGTCGGATTCTGCTGCGCATGCTTCCGCTGTCTGGATGCGTGCCTCTGCTTCCCTGTATTCTTCCGTCACATGTTCCAGTTCAGTATCGCATGCCGTGCCCATTCTCTGCAGCATGTTCAGCAGTGCACGGCCACCGATTTTCTGATTCAGTATTTCCTGCTCCTCCTGCACAGTATCCAGATGTTCCCGTGCCTGTTCCAGGAATCTTCGAGCCTGTTCGCCTTCCGTTTCTTTCATGGAGCCCCGGTGCACCAGGTTTTCGTCAGCGATCCCTGTACGTTCCACATCATAGGACAGGAGCGCGACACGGCCCGCAATATCCAGAACCTGTTCATAATGCTTCCATGCTTCTTCTGTCAGACTCTGCAGTTCTCTGGCATGCAGCATGATAAGAGGCACGGTATGTACAGTCTCTTTCCACAGACGGATGAATTCCGTACACAGTGTCAGAATCGACCGCATCCGGTCTGATTCAATATGAAAATCCGTAGTATTGCTGTTGCGGATACTGCCAAAATAAGGCTTCCACCAGTTCAGGCGCAGCTGCTGCAGTCTGTCACGTCCGTCGAGCATATCCAGAGCCATGGGCCCAAAATCACAGAGCATCCATACCGCTGCACGCATCATCTGTTCGGTGCAGCTCTGTATCTGTTCTCCGCGCCGGCCAAACCATTCCCATCCCGGGTGATCAGCCAGTGTCATCAGTGTTCCGCAACCCCTCAGGCCTTCCACTACTGCATCCGCGCAGGCTGCCCATGCCAGGTCTGCCATGGACCCTTCCGTTTCCGGAAGTCTGCAGTCATCCGGAAGTCCGACCACCATCAGGGCATCCAGTGTTTCCGGCATGTTCTCCAGCGCTTTGGCTGCAACAGCTCCGTCATCCTGCCTGTAAATCGGTCCCTGCATAACACAGGTAACCTGGTTCATGCCCCGGTGCTCCGTCAGGTATTCAGACAAATATCCGGCGCAGGCACAGCCAACAGGCTCGCACAGAGAGCCACATACCATCATCAGCAGATCATCTCTCTGTTCCATTGCCTGCGCAGCTTCATATACTGCACCGTCCGGTGTACGCATCCACTGTTCCGTAGCCCATATCTGTGCGTTCTCCAGTGAGGCATCCACACCCCTGCGGCGCAAAACCTCAGAAGAAAAAAATGCATGCGCAAGTTCTGTATCCAGTGCTGTCGAACAGATGCCCAGAAGATTCACTTCTGCCTCCTGTTCAGGCCATACACTCACCTGAAGCGCAGTCTGAAACCCGTTACGTGGCTGAACTCCCAGCACACTGCGCACCTGCGTATAGGCACGGCTCCATTCTGTGATCGCAGTCTTTCCTTCAGGCGGAGCACCAATGAGGACAGCATGCAATGCATCCATTTTCCATGCACCGCTCATACAAAAGAGTATGGCGTGCTTCAGGCATGTCACCCCGGTCTGTCCGAGGCAGAACAATGTCATCCGCACCAGCTACTCCCTCCTTTTCAGCAAAAAACGGCACGCATGTGTTCCGCGCCGTTTTCCTTATGTTATCCCCTGTATCCGTTGGGATTATTCTTCTGCCATCTCCAGGCATCCCGGCACATGTCTTCCAGGTTCTTCTCTGCCTGCCATCCCAGAACTCTCCTGGCCTTTTCAGGATCCGCATACACACTGTCCACATCCCCGGCGCGGCGTGGTGCAATCACATAGGGCACATGAATCCCGTTCACGCGCTCGAACGTCTTCACAAGATCCAGCACGGAATATCCCACACCTGTCCCAAGGTTTACAATATCACACCCATGCCTTCCGGCAGCGTACTGACAGGCACGTACATGCCCGCGTGCCAGATCCACAACATGGATGTAGTCTCTCACTCCGGTACCGTCCGGAGTCGCATAATCATTGCCGAATACACTGAGTTTTTCAAGTTTTCCAGAAGCCACCTGGGTAATATATGGCATCAGGTTATTGGGAATCCCGTTCGGATCCTCGCCAATACGACCGCTTTCGTGTGCGCCGATCGGGTTAAAGTACCGGAGAAGTACGACACTCCATTCCGGGTCTGCAGTACAGACTCCGGAAAGGATCTTTTCGATCATATACTTGGTCCAGCCATACGGATTCGTACATCCCTTGCAGAACATATCTTCCCGGAGAGGTACTTCATCCGGCACACCGTAGACCGTTGCAGAGGAAGAAAAGACAATGCGCTTGACACCATGCCTGTCCATGGTTTCACATAAGGTCAGCGTGGTATCAAGATTATTTCTGTAATAGCGCAGCGGCTGTTGCACGCTCTCCCCGACCGCCTTCAGTCCGGCAAAATGAATCACGGCATCAATCTGCTGCTCATCAAAGATACGGTCCATGGCTTCGCGGTCAGCCACGTCCGCTTCATAGCTGGCAAAATGCTTTCCCGTGATCTCTTCCACACGCTTCAGCGCTTCGGGCTGACTGTTCACATAATTATCCACTACGACAATCTCATGCCCTGCATTGAGCAGTTCCACAGCAGTATGGCTTCCGATAAAGCCGGCTCCACCAGTCAGAAGAATTTTCATTGTCCCAACTTCCTTTCGATCATGAATTCCACAGAGAATCCGGATACAGGCCAAGATCATGCATCTGTCTGAGATGCTCAACCACGATCGGCCGGTCTTCCCGGTATGTCATACCAAACCATACCGCATCTGTTTTCAGCACATCCACGGTCATATGTGCATCATGCATAAGGTCATTGACAAGGGTAGGAAGCACATACTCGCATTTCATCGGGTTCCCGGAAGCCGACGCCAGGAACTTGCGGAACTTTGCATCTCCCTGTTCGAACAGCCATGGTGTGAAACCCCAGAAATTCATGGAAACCATGGCTTCCCGGTCCAGCAGCCTGCCGCCTTCATCCTTAGCAAAATCACAGATTTCCCCATCAGAGCGAATCCCTATCTTATAGGTTTCCTCCACATCATTCAGGTATCCGTCAGCATTCACATGGCAAATCCCCCGGGTCACGGTTCCGTGCTCTGAAACTGTGTTCTTCAGTGCATAGGCAACCATGGAAGCCTGGCCATCCGTAAGCTGTTCAAGAGACCTGCGCATTGTTAGGAATGCATCCCTGCCATAGTAATCATCCGCATTGATGACAGCAAACGGTTCATGGATAACGTCCCGTGCGCACAGAACTGCATGAACGGTACCGTATGGCTTAGACCTTCCTTCCGGTACCACAAAACCTTCAGGCAGACTGTCAAATTCCTGAAACGCATACTCAACCGGTATGCGCGCAGCAATCCTGTCTCCTGTCTGAGCACGGAACGCTTCATACATACCTTTCTTAATCACAAAAACAACCTTGTCAAAGCCAGCAAGCATCGCATCATAGATGGAATACTCCATCAGGATCTCACCATTCGGACCCAGTCTGTCGATCTGCTTGTCTCCACCGTAGCGTGATCCCATACCGGCTGCCATGACCAGCAATGTCGTTCCCATTTTCTTTCCCTCACTGTTTCCTTTTTGTCTTATGTTTGCGTCCCATTCTGTTCCGTCCGGTCTCAGGAACGTCCTCATGCGCAAAGCCCTGTGTTGAATCCTTCCGGAACATCACCAGCACCGTCCGGAACAGCAGTTTGATATCATTCTGTATAGAAAAGTTTTCAATATACATCAGATCAAGCATCAGCTTGTCTTCCGGGGTTGTGTTATACTTGCCTTCAATCTGCGCATATCCGGTCAGGCCGGCCTTGACTTTCTCGCGATAGACAAACGTCGGAAGCTGGTTTTTATACTTTTCTACATTTTCAAGCATTTCAGGCCTTGGTCCGACCAGGGTCATATCACCGATCAGGATATTATACAGCTGCGGGAACTCGTCAATCCTGAAACGCCGGAGCACCCGCCCGACCCTGGTAATTCTTGCATCATTTTCCTCTGCAGAAACCTGATGATCCATTCTGGACGCTTCAACTTTCATCGTGCGGAACTTGCGGATCACAAATTTCCTGCCCCGCACTGTCATCCGTTCCTGGCTGAAGATCACGGGACCACGATCTTCCAGATAAATCAGAAGTGCTGATATCAGCATAATCGGCATCAGCACAATCAGCATGCACAGGGAAATTCCAATATCCATGGACCGCTTCACAATCCGCTGCCAGAGTGTCATTTTATGGTAGTCCATTTCAAGGAACGGTGCATCATCCACGACCACCTGCTCTGCAGATGCAATCATGATATCCTGAAGCGAAGCCTTGCAGAGTACATCCCTGCGCAGATCATAGCAGATTTTCAGCAGATGCATGCTCGTGCCTTCCGGAACGCCTGCAATAAAGACAACTTCTGAAGCCTCAATTTTCTTTTCAATCGCAGGATCATCCCACAGGACTGCATTTTTTACTCTCCATTGCAGCCTGTAGTGATTCAGTTTATCCACCAGTGCGGCCCGGTCCGACATATTCCCGAGAATGAGAAGACAGTTCTTTGGTGCATAGATCTGAAAAAACCAGTGATTTCCCAATCGGACAAGCACCACAAGAAAAACACACTGGATTACATAAGCAAGACAAAGCCATTTGAAGTCCTGCCCGAACAGATCCAGATAGCTTCGGTTATTCTCGTTCACGTTCATGATCTGCAGCTGCAGGTATGTCACCAGATCAACGCAGAAGGAACCAAGACTCATGTTGGAGATAATCGGTTTGCTTTTCTTACGGCCTATGGCATACCCTCCATACACGCCATGCATTGCAGCAGTCATGGCCACCCATGTCAGGACTGTAGTTGCCAGTGTGCGTGACGGATGCAGTAAAGGCCAGTTATGAATGCTCATGAACAGATAAAAGATCAGGAAAAGCCCGACATACGTCGTTGCCTTTAAAAAGCCAACAATCAGATCGCCTTTATGGAGCCGGATGCTCCTGACCAACTTCTGCATGGCTTTTCTCCCTTCCTTATATGCTCAGAGTAATGTCAAAATCTTAACACTCGCAATATGGAGTGTCAAGGAATTTACATACAGTCACAGAAACTCGGCCTTGCTTTCGTTCTACTGTATGATAATCTATAAGTACATCAAGTTCAGGTTTCAGACAAGTACTGTCCCATACATCTGATCCTGGCTGCATTTCCAGGAAGAAGGTTTATCTCATGCGCAGCATGCACGAAGTTCGCAAGTATGGCCCATCCCTCGGATCTGTCTGGATCGCACCCTGTTGCCTTTTGGTGGTCATGTTCTGCCTCTATGCCTTCACCGGACTATGGCCATGGCACGAAAACTTCTATAATTCCTACTCTCTTCAGGCTGATGCCTGGCTGCATGGTCGTCTTGATCTGGGGCAGGACTATCCCTGGCTGGAACTGGCAATTTATCAGGGACGCTATTACGTCAGTTTTCCGCCTTTTCCTTCCTATATACTTCTGCCACTGGTAGCAATCATGGGAGTGAGTACTCCTGATGCGCTTCTTTCCCTGATTGCATCTCTGGTCGGCATTGCGCTTGCAGTCCGAATTGCGACCCGTCTCTGTGGCGATGGTCCAGTCTCTCTTTTCTACCCCCTTTATCTTTATCTTGGCACCGGATACCTGTTTCTCGCGCACACCGGATGGGTCTGGTTTTTCGCTCAGACCCTCTGTTTTACACTCTGTCTTGCCGCAATAGACCAGGCGCAGCTGAATCATGGCGGATGGTCACTTACATTCTGGGCCTGTGCCGTCGGATGCCGGCCGCTGGTTGTACTTTTCCTGCCGGTACTGATTCTGCTCCTGCGGCGGCATGCTGCAGAGGAGCATATTCCTGCCTGGATCTGCAGACGCCTCTACTGGGCTGTCGGTCCGGTCATACTGGCTGCATCCTACATGCTGCTAAACGGACTCAGGTTTGGAAACATACTGGAATTCGGCCATACATACCTGCCGGAATTCATGCGGGCAGAACACGGCCAGTTTTCACTCACCTATCTTCCCGAACACCTGCGCATGCTGTTCCGGCTCCCCTATTACGACCCGGAAAGCGGGCGGCTGATCATTGACAGTGTTGAAACCACATTGCTGCCTCTGGAAAACCCCATGTATCTGAGCGCACTTATCGCATGGTTTCTTTCGATCTCTGCACGCAGAAAATCCACCTTTGGCTCCCGTTATACTCTTCTGATCTGGATCCCGCTTCTTCTCATTATCCATATGCTCATCAGCTGCATGCACCGGACACTCGGGGCATTTCAGTATGGAAACCGGTATTTTCTGGATGCCATTCCCTTCCTCTATCTTGGTCTGCTTGAATGGCGAAGGTCTGATACACGGTTTGACATACTGCAAATGCCTCTGTGTATGCTTGGTTTTACGCTCAGCATACTGGGTACAGTGTGCACATATAACGCCTGGTAAACAATGTGGCATAAACTTTTTACATCCGTACATCCTGCATGTTTCCGCTCATTCCAGGGGTTTTGCCTACATAGCCTGCTGATCAGTCAGGGATTTCAGGGGTTTCAATGTCCAGAACGGTCAATCTGTTACCTGATCCGCAGCTTCTGTTTTTTTTGCGTTTTTCCATACTCTGTACATGCAATAATGGTGAAAAACCTACCAATTCTTCTCAGATAGATCTTGACTTCCCGGCGGTGCCTCCTCTATAATGGCAACGGTCGATTTCTTCGGGTCTGTGGTTGAAAGCCGATGCCAGTCGCAGGCAAAACGGTCCACGTAATCCGTTCAAAGAACGGGGAGCATGGTGCGGTCCAGAAGTAAGTCCGTCCGGAACAGAATTCCGAGAGAAGTGCGTGAGGGCGCATATGCGTTGAGCAACCTTCCAGACGGCGAGTGTGGGGGCAAAAACCAGGTCAGCCGAGGCAATCACCGATATCAATTTTTTGGGGGTTTCCTTACCATGTACGAAGACAAAACGCTGGTTTGTAAAGACTGCGGCGCCGAATTCGTGTTCACTGCCGGCGAACAGGAATTCTATGCAGAAAAAGGCTTCCAGAACGAGCCCACTCGTTGCAAGGCCTGCCGCGCTGCCCGTAAGGCCAGCCGACCCGCTGTCGGTGCTCCCCGCGAAATGCATGATGCCATTTGTGCAAACTGCGGAAAGCCGACCCAGGTTCCTTTTATTCCACGCGAAGATCGCCCTGTATATTGCAGCGAATGCTTCGCAGCCATGCGTCGCGCCTAAGGTCCAGCGGGGGTACGATCACGACTGACACTACACGCTCTCCCTGTGAGAGCGTGTTTTTTGTTCTCTCATTCTTTCTATGCCTGTTCACTACTGGCGGGGCACTTGGGTCCATGCCTGTGCAGTGTTCCCGTCAGGAGAACGTGTTTGCTTCACCGTTTCAACTCCACGGTCCGCTGATGTGCATGTTGTGCCATATAAAAAAGGCTGACAGACAGGCTGACAGACCGTTGCCACAAAAAGTGCCTCATTTCTGCCGCAGGGATGCCGTGAAAGTATACTGCTCAGTTTACTGCACAGACGCAAGGTTGTCATGTGCAGGACATACCCTCATCTGTGTTCAACAGTTTCTTGCATAACATAATGAAAACCGATATAATGCTCGGAGCATGAAAGCATGCTGACTTAGTGAGTGATTAGGAGGACATACCTATGGATGAAAATGGTTCCAAAACCAATTTTATATGGGATGCTGTTGAGCAGGATCTGAAGGAAGGCGTTTATACTGAAGTCCATACGAGATTTCCTCCGGAACCCAACGGTTACATGCATATCGGGCATTGCAAGGCCCTGATCATGGATTTTCTGACCGCGGAAAAATATGGTGGCAAATGCAATCTTCGCTTCGATGATACCAATCCCGCCAAGGAAGATACAGAATATGTCGAAGCGATCAAGAAGGATATTCATTGGCTCGGCTTCCATTGGACCGGCGGCCTGTATTACGCTTCAGACTATTATGACCGCTGCTATGAGATCGCGGAAGACTGGATTCGCCGCGGTATCGCCTATGTGGATGAACTGAGCAAGGATGAAATGCGTGCATATCGCGGTACGCTGACTGAGCCCGGAAAAAACAGTCCCTGGCGCGACCGTCCCTGGGAGGAAAGCCTGGATCTTTTCCGCAGGATGCGCAATGGTGAGTTTCCGGAAGGCAGCAAGACGCTTCGTGCCAAGATCGACATGGCCAGCCCGAACATTGTCATGCGTGACCCTGCCCTTTACCGGATTCTGTATAAAGAACACTGGAGAACAGGAAATAAATGGTGCATCTATCCGATGTACGACTTTGCGCACCCGATCGGTGACGCACTGGAAGGCGTAACACATTCGCTCTGTTCTCTGGAATACGAGATTCATCGTCCTCTGTATGACTGGGTTGTCGAAAAAGCAGCCAATATGCTGCCTGCCCATCCCCGTCAGATTGAGTTTGCACGCCTGAATATCACACAGACTGTGATGAGTAAACGCTATCTGCGTCAGCTTGTGGAAGGACATTATGTGTCCGGCTGGGATGATCCGCGTATGCCGACGCTTTCCGCCATGCGCCGCAGAGGCTATACACCTGAAGCCATCCGGAATTTTGTGGATGCCATTGGTATGAGCAAGGCCGACTCTACGGTAGACTTTGCATTCCTTGAGCACTGTGTGCGTGACGATCTCGGATCAAAAGCGCCCCGGGTCATGGCTGTTCTCAAGCCTCTGAAAGTAGTCCTGACCAACTGGCCTGAAAACGAAACCAAAACGATTGAACTGGAGAATCATCCGGATCACCCCGAAATGGGTACACGGACCATCACTTTCTCGCGTGAGATCTATGTAGAGCAGGATGATTTCATGGAGAACCCGCCAAAGAAGTATTTCCGTCTGTATCCGGGGAATGAAGTACGTCTGAAAGGTGCCTATATCATCCGCTGTGATGAATGCATCAAGGATGCCAATGGTGAAGTCACCGAAATTCATTGCACTGTGGATCTTGACAGCGCTTCCGGCACCCCTGGCGCAGATCGTAAGGTCAAAGGCACACTGCACTGGCTCAGCGCTGCAGAAGCTGTTCCTGTAGAAGTCCGGCTGTATGAGCCGCTTCTGAGTGAGGAAGTCCAGACGGATCCTGAAGACGCCGAAACCGACGAAAACGCTGTAGTGGACAAGAAGGATTTCATCTCCCGTCTGAACCCGAATTCCCTGACCGTACTGCATGGCTTTGCCGAGCCCTGTGTCCGGGAAGCAGAAAACGGAACCACATATCAGTTCCTGCGCAACGGGTATTTCTGCAAGGATCCGGATTCCACTGATACACTGCCGGTATTCAACCGTACAGTCGGTCTGCGTGACACCTGGGCCAAGCTCTCCAAATAAACAAGTAAGGGAAGGTATAAACCAATGGAAGTTCGTACACGTTTCGCACCCAGCCCGACCGGTTTCATGCATCTGGGCGGCCTGCGTACTGCGCTGTATAATTATCTGTTTGCAAAAAAGAATCACGGCAAATTCATTCTCCGTATTGAAGATACAGATCAGGGCCGCTACGTGGAGGGTGCTACTGAAGTGATCTATAACACACTGCGTGACAGCGGCATGCAGTGGGATGAAGGCCCCGATGTCGGCGGCGAGTATGGCCCCTACATCCAGTCCGAACGGAAAGATCTGTATCTGCCGTATGCAAAGCAGCTGGTTGAGTCCGGGCATGCATACTACTGCTTCTGCACCGAGAACGAACTCCAGGCACGACGGGCAGCAGCAGAGGCCAAGGGCCTTGTCTTCAAGTATGACAAGCACTGTCTGAATCTGTCCAAGAGTGAAGTCGAACAGAGGCTCGCAGAAGGTCAGCCCTATGTGATCCGTCTGAATGCGCCCACAGAAGGCACATCAACCTACACGGATCTGGTCTATGGCGAAATGTCTTTCCCGAATGACACACTGGACGATATGGTCCTGATCAAGGCAGACGGAATGCCTACCTACAACTTTGCCAATGTTGTGGATGACCATCTGATGCACATCACGCATGTCATGCGTGGTGCTGAGTATCTCTCCTCAACACCGAAGTATAATCTGCTGTACGAAGCATTCGGATGGGAAATTCCGCAGTATATTCACCTGCCCTCTGTCATGCGTGATGCTACGCATAAGCTTTCCAAGCGTGACGGCGATGCCTATTATTCTGACTATATTGATAAAGGGTATCTCACCGAAGCCCTGATCAATTATCTCGCACTGGTGGGCTGGAACCCGGGCGATAACCGTGAATTCTTTACCATGGATGAGCTGATTGACGTATTCGATGTACACCGTCTGAATAAAGCACCGGGTATTTTTGATGTCAACAAGCTGACCTGGTTCAATACGGAGTATATCCGCAGAATGGACCTGGATACCTATCTGAAACAGGTCACGCCATGGTTTGACCAGGTTCTCAGCGGACACAATGTGGATTATCACCGGCTGGCCGAGCTCATGCACGAACGCACTGAGGTGTTCAGTCGTGTTCCGGACATGGTGCGTTTCCTTGCTGAACTTCCCGATTATGATCTCAGCCTGTATACGCATAAAGGGCAGAAATCCAATCCTGACGTTGCCCGTACTGCTCTGAATCTCTGTCTGCCGGTTCTTGAAGCCATTCCGGAAGACCAGTGGAATGAAACGGAACTGCACGATCGCCTCATGGAGACGATCCGCGAAAGCGGTATGAAAAACGGACAGGTCCTCTGGCCGCTGCGTATTGCGATCTCCGGCCAGGCATCCACACCTGGCGGAGCAATGGAGATTGCCTATCTGCTAGGCAAGCCCGAAACCCTGCGCCGGGTTCATCTCGGTCTGGAAAAGCTGGGCTGATCGCTTGCGGGAAAGTATTGCATCAGCAGTACTTTCCTTTTTTCTTTTTCGTCAAGAAGGAGGACACAACTTGACCATTCTCTGGGACTGGAACGGAACACTTCTGGATGATGTGGACCTGACCGTACAGTGTGAACAGGAAGCACTCCGGCAATTCGGTTATCCCGCATTCACCAAGGAAGAGTATCTTCTGCATTTTGATTTTCCTGTCATGGATTTTTATCGCAAGCATGGTGTGCGTGAAAGTGACTGTGAAACCGTTGCCGCATACTGGTATGATCTGTATGTGCGCGGATTTCGTGGTGCCCATTTGCGTCCTGATGCCCTGGAAGTGCTGAATCGCTTTCAGAGCGCCGGTGTACCACAAGCCATTATTTCAGCAGCGCGTCATGATACTCTGCTTGAACAGACCGCATGCTTTCCGGCGCTTGCCGGGCATTTTCTGTGCATTCAGGGCATTGCCGCTGCCTCCGGTTCTTCCAAGATTCATACGGCCGTCGATCTTCTGCACAGGCTTCAATGGAATCCCGGTACCACCTGGCTCATTGGTGATTCGCTCCATGACCTTGAGACCGCATCCGCCCTGCAATGCCGGTGTATTCTCGTATCCGGCGGGCATCAGCATGAAAACCGGCTTATAGGAAACGGTGTACCCGTCACAGACAGTCTGTCACAGGCTGCCGATCTTCTTTTAACCGAGGTGTCCCATGAATGCCTCCCTGAATATACCGTATCGTCTTCCGGACGATTACCATGCCACG
>ONWQ01000165.1 GCA_900321565.1 uncultured Eubacteriales bacterium | reverse complement strand
GCAGTTCGTTGGCAAGACACTGCCCATCTCCATCTCTGATATCGATGCCATTGCCGGCGCCACCATCACGACCACCGCTGTCGTGGATGCGCTGAACAGTCTGGCTGCAGATGCAGAACCCGCTCCGGCAGAAGAAGCACCTGCTGCCGCTGGCGAAGAAAAGAAAGCCATCACTCAGGGCTTTGCCGGTGATGTGGTCGTCAAAGCCGTTCTCGACGGCAATACCATTCAGAGTCTGAGCATCCAGGCTCCTGACGAAACCGATGGCCTCGGCAAGAAAGCTGAAGAAGCCGAGTTTGCTGCTCAGTTCGTTGGCAAGACGCTTCCCATCTCCATTTCTGATATTGATGCCATTACCGGCGCTACCATTACGACCACTGCTGTCGTGGATGCACTGAACAGCCTCGCTCCAGTACCCGCAGTCGAAGAAACTCCTGCTGATACTGCAGCTCAGGACACTGCAACAGAAGATACAGACAAAGCGGATGCTGCCCCTGTACAGCCCAAGCTGATACTTACCGATCCGGCAGCTCCGGTTGACTATTCTCTCAGCACCATGCCTGAACTGCCCGGAGCAACCGTTGTCACTGCGCCCGGATTTGGCGGAGATGTGACCGTCCTTGCCGTCATGGATGACCTGACCGTGAAAGACCTTGCCGTATACGCACCTGCTGAGACTGCCGGACTGGGAAGGCTCGCTGAATCCGAGGCATTCGTAAAGCAGTTCATTGGAAAGACCTTGCCAATCGCTGCCGAAGAAGTTGAAGCAATCAGTGGTGCTACCATTACAACTACAGCAGTCGTGGATGCCCTGAACAGTCTGGCTGTCCCGCCGGAAGCAGAAACCACAGAAAATACCGAAACGCCCGATCCTGCTCTGACAGCAGCCATCAGTGTCATGCCGGAACTGCCCGGTGCAACCGTTGTCACTGCGCCCGGATTCGGCGGAGATGTCACTGTCCTTGCCGTCATGGATGATCTGACTGTAAAGGATCTCGCTGTTTACGCACCTGCTGAAACCGTTGGTCTCGGAAAGCTCGCAGAATCCGAAGACTTTACCAAGCAGTTCGTGGGCAAAACACTGCCTCTGTCTGCTGAAGACATTGAATCCATCAGTGGTGCAACCGTTACAACTACTGCCGTCCTCGATGCTTTGAATTCACTGGTACCTCAGCCCAGGGAAATCACGGTCCCCGGTTTCGGCGGTGACATTACGATCTCTGTATACGTCAAGGACAATACGATTCAGTCGCTGACCGTTTCTGCTCCTTCCGAAACCGAAGAGCTCGGTAAAAAAGCAGAAACGCCGGAATTCACAGATCAGTTTGTTGGTATGGCACTGCCCGTTGCGACCGACAAAGTCGAAGCAATCAGCGGTGCAACCGTTACCACCAACGCTGTTATCGAAGCACTGAATCTCTACAACATTTCCACCGTCACCGTACCAGGATTTGGTGGAGATATCACAGTCCGTGCAGAAATCATTGATGGCACCATCCAGAGCCTGTCGGTCAGCGCACCTGCTGAAACACCCGAGCTTGGTAAGAAAGCAGAAGATGCTGCATTCACTGATCAGTTTGCAGGGAAAACCTTGCCTGTTTCACTGGATGACATTGATGCAATTACCGGAGCAACCATTACAACCCAAGCTGTCGTGAATGCGCTGAACAGCCTGAACAAATAAACAGAAACCCCGTGAGCGTTTCATCTTCCGATGACTCCGTTCACGGGGTTATTCTTTCTCAGGCTCTCTGGTTCATCTGCCTGCTTATGGCATTTCACACAAGGTCCGGATTCCTTTCAGCATGCGTTCCGGCACCTTCTGAAAATGATTCCCGGGATTCCATTCAAACCGGCAGCTGTAGCCCTGGCTTTCCAGAAACAACCGCACTGCCCCGGTATGTTCAGCTATGCCTGACATAACGGGGTTTTTTGTATGACTTTCACGGTCACCCAGTGACAGGTACACACTTCGGCATCGTGGTGGGTGTATACGCAGATACTCCTGAAACCCCGGATACCACAGCGAACCCGACATGGACCCGATTTTCCGAAAATGTGCAGTTTTTGTGCTTGCCCATAAAGCAAACAGTCCAGCCAGGGAGTATCCTGCCAGGATCGCCGTTTTCGGCTTTTCACTCTCAGCCCATGGCACTACCTGCTCCATAAGAATCTGCAGCGTTTTTTCGCCTTCTCCAAGAAAATCCTCACCGCGCTCGAACACTTTCTCAGCTGGCCAGGGTGAAAGATCACGGTTCCAGTCAAAGCCCGACAGGGTGATCAGTTCCGGGGCCTGACTATCAAGACCCTGAAGCAAAAACTCTGCTTCAGAATCATCCAGGACAGCATAGACTCTGTCCTCGCAGTTCCCACGTGCCGGGTATTTCCTGCATTGAATGGATCCTGCCTGATAGATTTCCTGCAGCATACACGCTTTCCTTTCAGAAAACCGGCCCTGAGTCGGGCCGGTTCATCCGTTTATTTTCTGATCAGTACCTGTCTGTTATCATGATCCCAGCGGAACCGCTTGGGATCCGACATGCCGGTGGCAAACTGCCGTCCGCTGTCCTGCACAGTCGTACTGATAATCTGGTTGTCCAGCATAATCCGCTTCAGTTCTTCTACCTTCAGATGTTTTCCCCTGTATCCCATCTGACACATCCACAGCCAGGTTGCTTCAGAAAGTGTTTCAATGCCGGACTTTTCTGTCACAAGGAAGCTGTGCGGAATATTGTAGTCATAAATTCCGAACGGACGGATGGTATGCACACCCAGCTTATCATGGTAGAACAGGCACATCTGCTGAAAGAGCAGTCTGGTCCACTGAACCCCTTCCATGGGAATCTGCGGGAAGTGCGTGTTCATCCATTTCTCTGTAACAGACCGGAATGCTATCACTGAACTTTCGTCCGCAAACAGCGGCATGACCTGTTCCCGGATCTTCTGAAGCCACTCATCCGTAACCGGGAGTTGTTCTGCAAGAATGTACAGGTCAGGTTTGTATATATAAAAGATCGGTTCCTCACAAAGCCGCATATTATACTTCAGGCTGTTCACCTTATACCCCAGGTATACATATCGCTCCCGCAGTTCATCAAAGGAAATCGGGCGGTGTTCCTTTCTGAAGTACTCCGTTACCTGACCAAAAAACGAGATATCCTCATCCAGCTCACGGTCTGAAATGGACTGATTGTGCAGATGGAAATACCAGTGTACATTCCGATAGTGTGTCTTATCAAACAGATACCTGGAAATGTAGAATACGTCGTCTTCACTGTCCAGATCATTCTTCTTCAGGAACGTTCCCAG
>ONWQ01000086.1 GCA_900321565.1 uncultured Eubacteriales bacterium | reverse complement strand
TTCTTTTCCTGGATGCTTCAGTATTACCGACAGATCCTGGGATCGTTGAAGAAATGCTGATGTATGCACAGCGTGATGATGTCGGTGCAGTCACCGTTGCACTGACAGACAGGAAAGGCCGGATCCTGCATGCCGGATTCGCAGTCGGTGCCGACGGGACTGTCCGGTGCCGTCAGCAGGGGATTGCACTCAAAGCAGGCGGGTTTCACATTCTCCTGCGTCAGAGCCATAACATCAGCGCCATGAGTGCCGCATGCTTCATGGTCCGGAAAGATCATTTTCTGCCATTCAGAATGAAACTGGATGGTGCTATGGAAATGGTGGACTGGTGCCTGTGTATGCAAAAGGCCGGATACAGACATGTCTATACACCTCATGGCGCAGCTCATGCCGGAAAGAGTCGTTGGCTGATGCTCAAGCCTGGCGCACAGGCTGACCTTTACGCTGCATGGTCACAGCTCTGGCCAGAATATCAGGATCCATGCTGGAATCCCTGGCTGCGAACAGATCGGGCGGATTACAGACCTGTAAGCCTGAAGGCGCTCAGGGCGATCCGTCAGGCAGAACAGGAGAAAGTGAGAACCGGGCATGAGTGACGGATGGAAAAGAAGACTGGATGAAGTACAGAACCTGCCCGGACATTGCGGACTTGTGGTCCATGATCTGAACACGGGCGAACACTACGCGTTTCAGGAAACCATGCCCGTTGTAGCAGCAAGCCTGATCAAGGTTCCGATTATGGTTGAAGCGTTTGCACGCAGAGAAGCAGGCGCGCTCTCTTTTGACGAAACATATATTCTGAAAGAGTCCGACAAGCTCCCGTCCTGCGGCGCACTCAATGCCATGCACGCCGGCCTTGAGGTCACGATCGGAGATCTCGTGCGTCTGATGATTATTCTCTCAGATAATACGGCAACCAATATCCTGATCGACCGACTTGGCATGACACAGATCCAGGAACAGATGACAGCCATTGGCATGAAGGATTCACATATCAGGAGAAAACTGTTTCAGGCAGACCTGTCCGCACGCGGGATTGAGAATACCGTGAGTGCAGGAGATATGGCAAGTGTACTGGAAGGGTTGTACAGACACCGGATTGTGTCACCCTCCGCCTCAGAGGAAATGCTGAATATTCTCCTGGAGCAGCGCCTGAACGGCAAGATTCCGTTCTTTCTTAGCCCCTGTGAGATTCCTGTTGCACATAAGACAGGCGAGGACGACGGGATTACTCACGATGCCGGGATCATTTATGGGAAAGCACCCCGAGTCTTCTGTTTCGTCTCCGAAAAGACGGATGTACCTGCTGCTGAACGTTTCATTCAGGATGCTGCAGCCTGGGTTGGGCTTGGGCAGGATACGGAAGCAGACGGATGAATCATATCTTCAACTGCAGACCGGGGCTGGACTTAAGCATGCCTGTAAACGCACAGAGCGCCTTACGGTCCATCCCCGAAACAGGCCGACATGGAGCCTGTTTCCGGATCTTTGAAAACCTTCGTCAGAGCATGAAGATTCTCAGCCATACGGACCAGAAATTGTTTCTGCCTTTTTCAGGAAAGTGCTTGACGGAAAAACTGAGATCGTGTATCCTGTCTATCAGCCCGCTAAGGCTGAAACATAGAAATAAGAAAGGAGACTGCCGTATGACCATGAATGAATTGACCCGGGATATGTTGTATGAAACCATACCGGCAGTCTGCCTGTGGAATAGTTTTCAGTAGGAAAACTGTGTTTTTTCACGGGCACCGTATGCCGGTCGGCAGCGGTGTTTTTTCTTTACCTGAAAAAGAAAAAGCAGTACTGAAATCAAGGAAAGGAACCGAATTCTGATGCAATCCAAGCTTCAACTGAGACGTGAGACACCATCCGTTGCCATGAAACAACTGATCCTGGCTAATCTTGGGCAGTTTCTTCTGGCTGCAGTCTCCACAGTGATGATTGTTCTTCTGGGATATACAACCCCTCTGCTGCTGGGTGAAACGATTGACTGCATCCTGGGCGGCAAGCCATCCGCATTACCGCAGGCAGTGCTTCAGCTGCTCCGGTCTCTTGGCTGGAATCGTGCATACCTTACAGCACACCTATGGATTCTGGGCCTGGCGCTGATCCTGCTTCAGGCTGTCAATGGGTGTTTTTCCTATATCAAAGGCCGATCCATGGCCAAGGCCAGTGAAACCATTGCCATGACCCTCAGGGAAAGCCTGTATGCACACCTGCAGCGTCTTCCATACAGTGAGCATGTGCATGCACAGACCGGGGATCTGATCCAGCGCTGTACAAGTGATGTGGATACCATCCGCCGTTTTCTGTCTGTACAGATGATGGAAGTCATCAATGCAGTGCTTATGATTGCTCTTGCGCTGATCATTCTTTTACAGCGTAATGTAGGACTGACCCTGTACTCTGTCATGCTTGTGCCGTTTCTGTTCCTGTTCGCAATGTGGTTTTTTAAGAAAGTGCATAAAGGTTTCCGGCTTGCAGACGAAAGCGAAGGAAAAATGAGTGCTGTGCTCCAGGAAAACCTGAGTGGTGTGCGTGTTGTTCGTGCATTCTCACAGCAGCAGCGGGAGATAGAAAAGTTTGACGCGGTTTCGGATGACCTGCGCAGAAAAGTACTCCATCTCAACAATCTGCTGGCCATCTACTGGGGTGGTGGGGACCTGATTACCATGACCCAGCAGATGATCACACTACTGGTGGGCGTACTGTTTGCACTGCGCGGAAGCATTACAGTCGGCACACTGATTATCTTCACCAGCTATATCGGCCAGCTTCTGTTCCCGATCCGTCAGATGGGCCGGACATTGTCCGATACCGGAAAAAGCATGATAGCCATGGAGCGTATCCTGGAGATCCTGAAAAAGGAACCGGAACCAGAGGAGAAAGATGGCCTGAAGCCGGACCTGCATGGTGATATCGTATTTGACCATGTATCTTTTGCATACCCGGATGATCATATTCCGGTACTCAAGGATCTGTGTGTGACCATTCCTGCCGGCGCTACCGTAGCAGTACTGGGTGGTACCGGATCCGGTAAGAGTACCATGATGCTCCTGCTCCAGCGGCTGTATGAGCCGGACTCAGGCACAATCCGTATCGGTGGTGTGGATATCCGGCAGATTGACCGTGAATACCTGCGCAGTCATGTCGGACTGATCCTGCAGGAACCATTCCTCTATTCCAAGACCATTCGTGATAATGTCGGGATTGCCCGCAGGGCACCACAAATGGAGGATATACGGAAGGCAACGGATATTGCCAATGCAACCGCATTTATTGAACACGCTGAAAAAGGGTACGATACACTCGTCGGCGAGCGCGGGGTCACTCTGTCCGGCGGACAGAAGCAGCGTATTGCCATAGCCCGGACCCTGCTGAAGGATAACCATATTCTGGTCTTTGATGACTCGCTGTCTGCTGTGGATACACAGACGGATGCACGGATCCGTTCAGCCCTGCGGCATGTGGAACAGCAGGTGACCACTCTGATTATTTCACATCGTGTTACCACACTCTCACAGGCTGATAAGATTCTTGTACTCGAGCACGGACAGGTAAGCCAGTACGGCACGCACCAGGAACTGCTGGCACAGCCGGGACTGTATGCCAGGATATTCCGGATCCAGACGCAGCTTGAGGAGGAACTGACCAGTGCAATCCAGGAAGAAGGAGGCGACGCATAATGCAGGCATTTCAGGAAGAAGAGTATACCAAACGACTGGACATGGGACTGTGGCGCCGTCTGATCCGCCTGGCCAGACCATATCATATGCATCTCCTGGGGATCGCCGCACTCATGGCGGTCAGCGCAGTCCTGGATGTATACCTGCCCATGCTGAATGCACGGGCGATCGATGTGTTTATCCTGGGTGGAACCACGGAAGGGCTTGGTGCATTCATTGCAGAGTATATTGCCATGGTCGCACTGCAGGTGATCGATATCTTTGCCTTTCTCCGGCTCTGTGGGGTTGTGGAAACAGGAGTCTGCTACATGATCCGCAAGCTTGGCTTTCAGAAACTGCAGGAATTGTCCTTTTCCTACTATGACCGTATGCCTGTCGGTTCACTGATGAGCCGGCTGACAAATGACACGCAGCGCCTCGGGGATACCATAGCATGGTCAATCCTGGATCTGCTGTACGGGGCATGCTATCTGGTTGCCTGTGCAGTACAGATGCTCAGGCTGAATCTGCATCTCGGGCTCATTGTACTGCTCGTACTTCCGCCACTGGCTGTGCTTTCCTTCTTTTTTCAGAAAGAGATTCTGACGTCCTACCGGCAGGTGCGCAAACGGAACAGTCAGCTGACAGGCGCCTTTAACGAGGGAATCCATGGCGCCGGGACGACCAAAACGCTGGTCCGGGAAGAAATGAACCGGGAAGAATTCCATGAGATTGCAGAAGGCATGCGCTCATCTTCCGTCCGTGCTGCAAGTCTGTCCGCGGTGTTTCTGCCTCTGGTTGTGAGCCTCGGCAGTCTCGCTACCGCCTTTGTGCTCTGGCGCGGCGGTGAGCAGGTGCTGGCACTTCAGGCCGGCCTGGGTGGTATGACTGTAGGTGTTCTGCAGGTGTTCATCAACTATTCCGTGAACTTCTTTGGTCCGGTCCGCGATATTGCCCGTGTGTTTGCAGAGCTCCAGTCATCACAGGCAGCAGCCGAACGCGTGCTCACCCTTCTGGAGACCGAGCCCGAAATCAAGGATACACCCGAAGTGATTGCCATCTTTGGAGATAATCTGCATCCCAAGAAGGAGAACTGGCCTGTGATTCATGGACAGATCGACTTCGAAGATGTTTCGTTCCGCTATCAGGATGGAGAAAAAGTCCTTGATCATTTTACACTGCATGTTCAGCCGGGACAGACGATTGCTCTGGTAGGCGAGACCGGTGCAGGAAAAAGTACAATCGTGAACCTGCTGTGCAGGTTCTATGAACCAACGGAAGGGCGGATTCTCATTGATGGTGCTGACTACAGAACACGCAGTCAGCTCTGGCTTCAGTCTTCCCTGGGGTATGTCCTCCAAACACCGCACCTGTTTTCAGGCACCATTGCTGACAATATCCGATATGGCAGGCCGGAAGCCAGTCTGGATGAAGTTGTCGAAGCTGCAAAAACTGTTGGCGCAGATGCATTCATTTCCATGCTTCCGGATGCATATGAAACACAGGTCGGTTAAGGCGGCAGCGGACTGTCCACCGGACAAAAGCAGCTGATTTCCTTTGCACGTGCCATACTGAAAAACCCGGCAATCTTTGTGCTGGATGAGGCAACCTCTTCTGTGGATACAGAAACAGAGGTCCTGATTCAGAAGGCAATCCAGCATACACTCTCCGGACGCACCAGCTTCATTATTGCGCATCGCCTGTCAACAATCCGCTCTGCGGACCAGATTCTGGTGATTGACCAGGGCAGGATTGCGGAGTCCGGTACACACCGCCAGCTGATTGCACGTCAGGGGATGTATTATACACTGTATACCAACCAGTTTCAGGATGAACAGGGTGCAAGCCTCCTTGAAGGTGGCTGATTGTTTTAAGCAGGGAACCGGATACTCGGTTCCTTTTTCCTGTGTGCCGGAACGAAACTTCAAAAAGCGGTTGATGTTTTGATCCGGGTTTCCTATAATGATGTATCATAAGAATTTCGGAGGGCTTGTCATGATTGGTTTGATTGGCGCTATGAGTGTGGAACTGGAAATGTTCATGCATGAACTGCAGGACAGAAAAGAAGAAGAAATCGGTATGGACCGTTTCGTTTCCGGAAAGCTCTATGGTGTAGATGCCGTACTGAGTGTGTGCGGACCGGGCAAAGTCAATGCAGCACTTTGCACACAGAGCATGATTCTGAGGTACCATCCGGACTGGATACTGAACCTGGGTGTGGCTGGTTCCGGTGAGATCGGGGTCAATATCGGGGACATGGTGATTGCATCCGCAGCAGTTCAGCACGATATGGACACGTCGCCTATCGGGGACCCGATCGGATATGTAAGCAAGATCGGCCTTGTGGAGATCCCCTGTGATGAAACACTGCATGAACGCCTTGTGAAAGCGGCCGAGTCCATTGAAGGTCTGCACGTTGTGGAAGGCACTGTAGCGACCGGTGACCAGTTCATCAATGATGGTGAACGACGTGAACAGATTCGGGATCGTTTTCACGCCAAGGCAGTGGAAATGGAAGGCGCAGCGGTTGCACATGCCTGTTACATGCATCATGTGCCCTGCGGGATTGTCCGGTCTATCTCAGATGGTGCCAATGGTCAGTCCGAAATGGATTATGCAACTTTCTCAACCCTTGCCGCAATCCATGCACAGCAGGTCGTTGAGAAACTGCTTCGAGGCGAGGCATGATCTTCTGGATAAGCGGAGCCTCTTCGGGGCTCGGTTACTATACAGCTCTGGCAGCTGTGCGCGCCGGTCATACCGTTGTGGCCGGCGCACGCTCATTCAGCGAGGGCGAAAAGGACGGAATGTTTACCTGTCCTCTGGATGTCACGCATGAAGAGAGCATCGCTCACTTTGTGGAATATGCATCTCGCACTGCCGGAGACGCGGACGTACTGATTCACTGTGCCGGAATCCTCGTTCTGGGCAGCACAGAAGACACAAGCATTGAAGAGTATACCCGGGTAATGGATACTGATTTTCTGGGTATGGTACGGCTGAATCAGGCAGTACTGCCACGCATGCGTACACGTCGGCAGGGTAAAATCATCATGTTCTCATCCATTAATGGTTTGCTGGGAATTCCTTTCCAGAGTGCATATACAGCAGCCAAGCATGCAGTGGAAGGGTATGCGGAATGCCTGGAGATGGAAACACATGCGTTCGGAATCCAGGTCTGTCTGATTGAGCCCGGAGATCATCGGAGCGGTTCACAGCGCTGCCGGTTGCATGCATCCGTATCAGATGCTTCACCATATCAGCAAATGGCGGTAAAAGGAACAAAAAAAATACATCACGATGAAGAAAACGGTTCGGATCCGGCCAAATTGGGCCAGAAGGTGATTCGGATTGCCGGACGCAAACGGCTTCCAATGCGCAAAAGAATTGCCAGTCCTGACCAGCATTTGGCTGTCGTGCTGCATGACATTCTGCCGGGCTGGATGAACAGTCTGATCCTGCGCAGCTATTACCTTGGAAACAGCCGATAACCGCATACGACGGAATGCAAAGAATTACGGGATAAAGCAATTGTCAGAACTGACAGAATTTGGTATAATTATCCTGCTGTCGGATTACGCCCTGCTCATGCACAGGGTGTAACAGTGGATCAATGCTGTGCAAAGGGGATGAAAGCCAGGAATGTATAAGCTTTTGTTGGTCTCGAACCGTCAGGAGGTTCAGGATGCGTTTGCTTCGTTTGAGCACTGGGAGGCTTTGGGGTTCAGACCCCCAAGAACTACCGACTCGTGTGATAATGCAGTTGCGTGCTTGAACATGCACCATGCAGATGCCGTAGCGGTTGCACTCCCAGAAGCTGAAAGAATCCGGCTTATGAAGGCACTTGAAGAGTGGCCATATCTTCCGGTGATGCAGGCCAGCGAGGATCCCGCAATCATTACCCGTAATCTGCAGGAAACTGAACAGGTTCTGAGCAGGATTCACGTGGATTATTCCAACGACAGGTATGATATCCGAGAGCAGATGCTGATGGCAAGGCACGCCTATTTCAGAAGGTTTCTTGCCGGGTACAGTGATGATGAGCAAGCTTTCCGGCGCAAGCTGAAACTGCTCAGATCACACATGGACCCGGACAAGCAGTGCGTGCTGATGCACCTGCAGCTGGATGAAATGAACGACTACATGGAAGTACAGTGGCATTATGGTGTTGAACGTCTGGAGGTTGCAATACGGAATATTCTCCGGGCAGAAAAGCATGGTGTCCGCATGCTGCTTTCTATGGACGGCAGCAAAGATGCATACCTGATCGCATGTCCGATGCTTGGCAGTGAGAAGATGACTCCGGAAGAACTGCTTGCTATTGCAGAAGAGCATGTGGATAACGGAATCGAACATTTACGTGAGTACCTGGGCCTGAAAATCCAGAAAGATCGGGTAGTACTTCTTCCGTGCCTGTATGACCTGCCGGAAGAAGCAAAGAAGATGCGTAGCGGGATTGCATGATCACGCACACGTCAGGATGTTTGTACTGCGTTGTTCAATCACGCATGATAGATAGGAGGAATAGACAATGGGAATCTTTAACATGGTCAAGGGCCAGCTGATTGATGTTATTGAATGGACTGATTCCAGCAAGGACACGATTGTCCATAAGTACGACATGAACGGTAAGGAGATCATGATGGGCGCTCAGCTCACCGTCCGGGAGAGTCAGGTCGCCATTTTCGTGAATGAAGGCCAGCTCGCTGATATTTTCCAGCCCGGCCGTTATGAACTCCAGACATCCAACATGCCGATTCTGACTGCATTGAAGTCCTGGAAGTATGGTTTTAACAGCCCTTTCAAAGCGGACGTCTATTTCATCAATACCCGGCAGTTCCTGGACTGCAAGTGGGGCACCTCCAATCCGGTTATGATGCGGGACAGCGAATTTGGTGTGATCCGCCTGCGTGCTTTCGGTAACTATGCTTTCCGTGTTACCGATCCGGAAGCTTTCCTGAAGGAATGCTTTGGTACAGCCTCCACATATACAGTCAGCGATATCGAGAACCAGATCAAGCGGAATGTTGTTTCCAGCCTGTCTGATGCCATCGCAGAAAGCAAGATTCCTGCGCTGGACCTGGCTGCCAATTATGATGAGCTCTCGACCTATTGTATCCAAATGGTCAATCCCAAGGTTGCCAATCTGGGTGTACAGCTTTCATCTTTTGTCATTGAGAATATCTCTCTGCCTGAAGAAGTTGAAAAGGCAATGGACCGCCGTACCTCTATGGGTGTGGTCGGTGACCTGAACAAGTATACTCAGTTCCAGGCTGCAGAAAGCATGCGCGAAGCCGCACAGAATGGCGGCGGGTTTGCAGGAGCTGGCGTTGGTATGGGTGCCGGCATGGCAATGGGTCAGATGTTTAATCA
>ONWQ01000478.1 GCA_900321565.1 uncultured Eubacteriales bacterium | reverse complement strand
CGCTTTCAATCAGGGAGTCAGGCAATTGATCAAAATAGCTTTTCATTGTCCAGGTTCCAACAGGCAGCGTGAAAACTACATAGGATACAGCGCTAATAAACGGATATAGTATGATCGCTACAAACAGCGTCAATCCAGGTAACACGAGCAGAAAGCCCGTTTGTTTATCCGTCAACCCTCTTCCGCGCTTATCCATCGCTTTCATCGGTAGTTCCTCCCGAATATCGCAAAAGGGGAAGCATTGCGCCTCCCCTTTTGCATTGGTCTTATAGAGAGTTCAAACGCATTTCCATATCCTGAGCGGCCTGTTCAGGTGTTTTCTGTCCAAGCAGAACCGCCTGCACTTCTTCGGTCAGAATGCTCTTAATCTCGCTAGCATTGATCATCCGAGCAGTTTCTTCCAGTCGGGCAGTTGTAGTGGATTCCAAGAAACCATTCAGATAAGCATCGCTTTTCACCTCATCGCTTGCAGCAACAGACTTGGTGACAGGAGGCATACCGTTGTTGCGGAAATACTCCATAGCAATCTCATCGCTAACCAGTATTTTCGCCAGATCAGCCGCTGCTTCTTTCTCTTGGCTGGCCTTAAAGATTACCAGCATATGACCCCACATAGTAGATTGCGGCTGGTCACCCACAGTCAGCACAGGACGTTTCATAGCAGAGCAAACATTTACAACGTTTTCAGGTGCAACGCCATTGTTTACAGCCTGGCCCTTAGCAACCACAGCATCATCATAGAAAGCAATCTTTCCTTGCGCAAACATCTGACGGCTATCACCACGGCCAGTATCCATAGCAATATATCCCTTATCCAGCAGACTCTTATACCAAGTCAGGCACTGGATCGTAGCTTCACTGTTGATGGACACGGAACCGTCCTCTGCGAAGATACTACCACCAAAGGTCCAAAGCCAGGGCATGAAGTCACCAGCACAGGTGGCGTCCTTCGTGGAAAGGCCGTAAGGAATAATTGAAGGGTCCATTGTCTTGATGTCAGCCATGCACTGTTCGAATTCATCAATGGTTTCAGGCAACTTGTCCCATCCAGCTTTCTTCAGCAGTTCGGGATTATAGACCATAGAGATGGAGGCCATGCTCCAAGGCAGACCCAACTGCTGGCCATTAACGTTGCCAGTGGCCAAAGCTGCAGCTTCAAAGTTCTCGCTCAGATACTCCGAACCGAATACATCATTCAGATCAGCCAGAACACCTGCCTGAGCCAGCGTATTGAAAATACCAATATCAGCCTGCGCGATATCCAGCTTTTCTTTCCCCTGCAGCCGGATGAGCAACTGTTGAGCTGTATCAGCCCATGTCCAGCCAACCCAGGTAACCTTATTGCCAGTTTCTGCCTCGTAGGTGTTCATCATTGTCTGGAAGATTCCCTTCGTGGCTTCTTCCTCTCCTGACCATCCAGCCCATACGATCTCCTTGCCTTCAGCAGCAGCGCCGAGGCAGACGGACATGAGCAGTAAGCTCAGAAGCAACGCAGTGACTCTCTTCATGTGTTTTTCCTCCTCTTATTGTTGTCTCTGTATACGATCCGCTGAAGAAGCGGTCATATCATAGTTTGGATACATGGCATAAACAATTGCATCGCCGCCATATGTCGCAGATATTTCCAGGATCAGTTCGGTAGCAAGAATCGGAGAAAAAGAATGTGTTCGTCTTCGCTGAATATTGCCCGTCACTTCTTCCAGAAGAACCTTGGAAGTACCACATACAGCATACAACCGATAATCTCGAACAAGGTTCCTTGGCATCCCTTGCCGTGGAGTGAACTGATGATGTGCATCCCAATGTTCACAATGGCTACTTGGGATCTCCATAGATAAATCAGGATCAAAAATCAACAAAACGTTTTGCAACTGTACTGGTACTTTCCACTTGTACCAGAGACGTTCTCCATCTAAGGCCATTCCATCTGATACCCAGGCATGCATCTGTTGCCAAGGACGCAAGAATCCATCTCCCGAATAACGCGCTGCATACGGTTCACTGTTTTTCATGGTAATCCAGGGAGAAAACAGCTTTGTTTCTTCGCAATACCCTGCATACACTCCTGGCAGTGCTGTTCCTCCTAACAGTTCTGTTTGTCCATCAGGCTCAAGAAAAATAGTATCGAAGCCAGAGTCTGTGCTAGCAATAGTTACAGCATTTTCTCCTGCATGGAATGTGAACCTTTCTACTGTAGATTCTGGCTTTATCTTTCGAGAAGGGAGCGGCGCATTTGCTCTGCGAAGCATGATTGTTGTATCAGCACTACAGCGAAAATGCAGGGTCGTTTCCTGCCCTGAAACGGCAGGATATGCCAGATAAACAGGTTCTCGCAATGGTAGCGTATTGCCATCTGCAGACGATTGCGCTCGCTTTACGCTGGAGGCACAGATTCGGCAATCCAAAGCAGGAAGTTTGCCACACAGCAACGCATCATCCATCGTCAATTGCACAAGCAGGCATTCCAGCTCATGCTTGTCCAGATATTCTGGAGTGATTTGCTTTTGCAAGCAGAGTGCTGCTGCTGTGCCTGCGGCTTGTCCCATCAGGGCGCATGTGTTCATTACACGGGCAGACGTGAATGCTACATAGGACATGGATGCCATTCTCCCGGCAAATAGTAAATTGCTGACCTTTGGATTGTAGAAGCATCCAAATGGAATACCATAACAATGGATAGGAATCTGTTTGCATTGCTCTTTTTCGCTCTGTATTCCTCCGGATGGATGGCTGTCCATATACCAGCCACCGTAACACACAGAGTTTTCCGCAAATTCCTCAGAAAGCACATCCTTCTCAGTCAGAATTTCGTTTCCTACCAGGCGTCTGGATGCCCTTCTGCCTGGCAATGTTCCAATCCACTCCAGTGCCAAATTGTTGGCATCATATCTGCCACTGTTTTTGATGTAATTCCAGATTCCCAATGCAATGCGTTTCAGTTCCTTGAAGATCGCCTGATCATCCTCGATCACATCCAATTGTCCACCATACTCAAACCACCAGCAATCGCAGCCTTGCATATCAGCATATACAACGCGACCACCACGATCGATCAGTTTTTCTATCTCTGAAAGGCTGTAAATATAGTCCGGTGCAATGTAGGGAACTGGATGATCGACGCGTTTGCTTTGAATCAGGATTGAACATCCTTGCGTCTTATCATCGCCTTTTTTCAAAGCATCTTTTTCGTGAAACTCATCCTTTCCTTCTCGTCCCGTTTTATATGGTATTCCAGCCAGGGCAGAGATTGTTCCGTTTCCAGTGCAATCGACATAGAATTGTGACTGCAGATCTATCACTGATTCTGTGCGTCCACACAACAAACGGATGGTTTGTATTTTGCTTCCGACCTTAATAACCTCGAATGCCGTTGTATTGAAAAGGGGTGTCAAATGGTTTTCGGCATAAACCTTATCGAAAAGCACTTCATCCCAGTGCAGCACATTTCCGTCAGGATTCCTATACAGGTTCTCTAATTTAAGCTCTCCCCATATCCCCATTTCTTCAGCGAGAAGGTTTCCTGCTCCCACAGATCCTCGTGACCAGACTCTAATTTCACTGGAACTGTTACCGCCTAAAACGGGTCTATCGCATACAAGTACAGTATCAAAACCCTGCCGGGAGGCCGCCAGAGCTGCACAGATTCCTGCTGGTCCAGCTCCAATAACGGCAATCTCACATTGAATTCTTCGCTTCATCCGTTGACACTTTCTCCTGTTTGTAGTACCATAATGCAAACGGTGTGTTTTATCTTTCTGGCCTTTTGATCGATTGCATTATAGCATGTCCTGAAAGGAAAAGATGCTGTTTTCTGCTGAATGTTAGCATATTTCTGCAAGATGCAAAAATATCTGCTTTATAATGCTAACTAATTGCAGAATAATGCTATCATGGGGGTGAAAGCATGACTCAAGAGAATCCATATCAATCCCTTGCTGATTATCTTTCCTATCTAGAGGCGGCTTATAATCTTCGCTTGTGTGTGAAGGATTATGTTGGATTCATCCCGATCAATAAAGAACTGAGCAAGGTATTGACACCTTACCTGGGTCATACGAATCCCTATTGCATGTATATAAAACAGGATCGGGACCGTTGGCATCATTGCCTCTCTATGATGAAGAAAATGGCAGGAAAATGCATTTCAGAAGGTTGTACATTTTGTGGAACTTGCTATGCTGGTATTGGTGAATATGTGACGCCTATCATTTGGCGTGGAAAGTTGTTAGGGGCATTAACAGCTGGTTTTATCGAAGTGCAGGAGGAAGAAGCCGCTTCCAGGATTAACCGGGCAATGGTCCATGCGTCTGAAGCGGAAAAAGAAGAAGCACATCGTTTATACCGAGAATGGATCATACCAACGGCAGTGCCTTCGCAGGTTGTGTTGCCCGCACTGAATATGGTGGCTTCCTATCTCGCGCTGACATATCATATGACAAAAGAAAGCTTGAGCAGTGGTGAGCTTGCCAAATCTCGTGTCAGCAGTAGCAGTGACGAGATTTTTCATAAGGCTGTTGCTTTTATGCATCAGGAGTATCCCAATCAGATAACAGCTTCTATTCTTGCAGAAGAATGCCACTGTTCTGTCAGCTGTATTAATCATCTCCTGAAAAAACGCTTAGGCGTGGGTATGAGTACCTATATCAACAAACTCCGAATTGAACAAGCAAAAGAATACTTGCTTGAAACAGAGGATACAATGCTTTCCATTGCTGTTCGCGTTGGTTTCTCTGATGCAAACTATTTTGCAAGGGTTTTTCAACAATTAATGGATATTTCTCCCTCAGAGTTTAGAAGACGATATAAATAATATGGAGATTGAAAAATGTGCTCAATTAAGGTGTTCATTACTTGAAATGAGAAGTTAGATGAAGTAGGATAAATTTTAGGTTGATTTATCCTTGAAATTTGTCTATACTATAGATGAGGTGATTTTTATGATGGTAAACACTGACGCAATGGTCAGCATTTCCGAAGCAAATCAAAACTTTTCTCGTGTTGCGCGTATGGTCGATGAGAAAGGCACCGTGGTCATTATGAAGAACAATGCTCCACGTTACCTGTTAATCGAATTCAGCCAGGCAGAATCTATGCAGACTGCTTCTGATGATGATGTTCTTGCGGTATCCTCCCGTTTGATTGCCAAGAATCGACAGGCCTACGAGGAACTCGCAAAATGAAAATCCTGAACAAACGTCAGATCCTATTGCTTCATGAACAGCTGATAAGCGAAACCGGAGGCGCTCAGGGAGTACGCGATGAAGGATTATTGGAGTCTGCGCTGGCTTCTCCATTTCAAGAGTTTGCGTCTTATTCTCCATATCCAACCGTTCAGCAAAAAAGCAGCTCGATTGGGGTATTGCCTGATTATGAATCACCCGTTCATCGACGGTAATAAACGCATTGGTACACATGCAATGCTGACATTTCTTGCCATAAACGGAATAGAAATCTCCTGTACACAAAAAGAGTTATCTGACATCATATTGGATGTTGCTGCCGGAAAAACCAGTTACGATGACTTGCTAAACTGGCTTCTAAATCACCAGGAATGACAGTTTGAACCTTTCTCCAAGCTTTATCCTTGGTCATAACCACTATTGTCTATGGAGGCATTTATGTGTGGCCGCTATTTCATTGATGAGTCCCCTGAATTGAAACCTTTTGTAGAGGCTATGAACCGTTCTCCTCTTGTTGGTAAATTTCAAAAGAATACGGCAATCTTATCACAGGGTGAGATTCGCCCAACAAATGTTGCCCCGGTCATTGCTTTTAACAAACATGGGCAGCAAACAGTCTTTCCTATGAAGTGGGGTTTTACAGGGAAATCATTATTGATCAATGCCAAAGCAGAAACCGCAGCTTCAAAGCCAACATTTCGAGATGCATGGCTATCTCATCGTTGTATT
>ONWQ01000010.1 GCA_900321565.1 uncultured Eubacteriales bacterium | reverse complement strand
GCTCACATCCAGTCCCATGGCCCGGAACATGCGTACGATTTCCAGTCTTGCCTTCAGGTCATCCTGTCTGCCCGTGGGCTGTTCTTCCCGGAAGTCCACACGGAATACAGATGCCGTCAGCACGTCAAGATGGTAGGTTTCCTTCAGGAAAGGATACATTTTCAGCGTTTTCCGGATCCGTTCCTGTGCCCGATGCGCCGCATAGTATGGCATGGAATTCCAGTACGCCTGGACCCCGTTCCAGACTCCACCCCGTAGCAGATGTCCTTCATGATCCCGGGAAATATCCTCTGCACACCAGGATGGGCTTTCCGCATATGCATCATCATAATTGTCATGAAAACTCAGACGGCAGTTCAGCTTTTCTGCATCCTCTGCCAGTTTCTTCAGTGCTTCCATACTCTCCAGGACCGGATTAAGTGTAAAGACATCAGGATAGAGACTGTCATGTCCACCATGCTGAAACCCAACCAGATACGGAATCTGTCCCGCATTCTCCGTGCGCGCTGCAAACTGTTCGATCACATTCCGGATCTCGCACAGGCGTGTTGCCGGTTCCTGACCGGGTGCCCCGACAAAGATCTTATAAACCATCCGGTCCCGGTAATAGTCCGTACGTTTGTCCGGCAGATGATCCCGGATGTACTGTGCGCCGACTGTCCAGCCACATTCCGGCGAAACCGATGCATGCGCCATCAGGTGAAGGGTTACATACGGCGCTTCCTGTACAAGAAAATCCCGGGATACAGGCAGTGCTTCCGCGTCTTCTCTTCGCGACGGATCCCGTGCCGGCTTGGCCTTGCGATAGGATACATCATGATCTGTATACCGCCGACGCAGCAGTACCCCGATCTGAGCTGAGCGTACACCCATGAAGTCCTCTACCCGGCTTGTCAGCTGATCATCCATGGAATGAATCCGGGCCACGCATGTCATGCGCTCCGTGAACGCGATTGCTGCAGCGCCAAAGGAATCCAGGATCCAGTTATACCGGTGATCCGTCTGTCCTTCTGCGCATACTGCCGGATCCAGCAGCCGCCCGCCATGCGCCGGCATGGCCAGCCGTGCAGCCGGATCCTGGTCCGAAATCCCGACCAGCCGGTTCAGACGGACCATGACCAGGTGCGCCTCCGCGGTTTCCCGCACATCGGTCAGCGTAATCCGAATATTCGCCTGCTCCATGCGCAGAAGTATGCACGCCTCAAGCACCGGGGCATCGGCCATTCTGTCTGATCCTGCGAAAGTCAGTCTCCAGCGGATACCGTCAGCCGCGGTTTCCCGTACGCAGGAGACACGTTCATCGCTGTCCGGAATCTCAGTCAGCTGACCGTTCCTGGGATCCAGGACAGTCCATACGGACGCCGGTTCCCGGGTTTCCGGGAACGGAAACGCAGTCCCTGTGTCTGTATGCCGGATGCAGCTGAGCCCGGGCTTTCCCTCTGCACTGACTACAAAGGCTCCGCTTACGATACTGTCCGTTCCGTGCATCAGCAAATTCATCCTTTCTTTCCTGTCCCCGTCTGCCATGGCTCCATGATTTCGCCTATTTCTTTTCCTTCAGAGTAAACGGCATTGCCGCAAGGTCATCCTTGTTCTTCAGCCCTTCCGTCGGATACCCGCACCAGCCATAACGCACCTCGCGCTCCGATGTCCGGACCCACAGACCATTCTCCAGGATTTCCGATTCCGTAGCGGGCGAGAAAACACCGTCCGCGCCGCATTCAAGCTGCAGAGCCTCTTCGGTCCGGCGCAGGCCCTTGCCATGCCGGAACCGGATCTCCAGCCATTCGCCATCCCTGCGGATGTGATCCGCATACGGCGCCTCCGGTGCCGGCCTGTTGTACACATTGGCCAGCGCCGTATTAGCCATCCGCACACCCGCTTCAATCTTATAGCGCGGGTGGATCAGACGCTCCTCCCCGAGTCCGATCAGGCTTGTCAGGTATACATCCTTTCGGCTATGACAGACTTCTGCCTGCGCCTGACGTACTGCCGGCCAGTCACAGGGATCGCGCCGGCGGCTGGTATCATACGGTGCCAGCTGCGCCTGCACAAACGCCAGGGACGGATCCTGGAACGCACAGCGCCAGTCGTCGATCAGTGCCTCCATTTCTGCCTTGTAACGATAGCAGTCCTCATGGGTTGCACTGCTCTCACCCTGATACCAGAGCACGCCCCGCAGTGTATACGGGAACACACGCGCGAGCATTAGCCGGTACAGACACCCGGGTTCATTCTGATCTCCGGTCGCATACTCCGGCGGCCAGCGGAGTGCATTGTCCAGTGTACAGTAATACAGCGGATCCTGAAGCGAACGCCCCATGAATGTGTTACGGTCCCTGATCAGCGGCTGCAGCGATTTCTGGAATGCTTTCCAGCTGCTGTCTGCTTCTGCACCCAGTGCTTCCCTTCTTGCCTGAAAGCGCTCAATATCCCCGGCAAAAACCGGTGATCGCTTCAGTGTTTTCATACTCACCCAGGGCTGGATCCGCGTTGCACCATAATTGCAGCTGATGATTCCGACCGGCACGTCCAGTTCCTGCTGTATATACTGTCCGGCCACAACACCAATGGCTGAAAAAGCGGCCGCACTTTCAAAGTCCGCGACTTTCCATGGCACCGGATCCGAGGTCTCCGGGATGAAATGGAATCCGTATTCTGTTCCCTCCGCACTGCAGCTTCTGCGGGAGATGGTCTTCAGCCGGAGCTGGCGGAAACGCGTGCCTGCGAGATATTCATAGGCACCCTCTGCTGCAAACAGCGGCATCTCCATGTTTGACTGCCCGCCTGCCAGCCATACCTCTCCGATCAGCACATCCTGCAGAACCAGTTCTTCACCGCAGCAGCTCACCTGCAGTTCATACGGCCCGCCCGGTTCCATCGGCGGGAGTGTCACCTGAAAAATACCGGAGGAAACTACATCCACGCCTGTCACATCATGGAGTCGTACTGTAATCCGTTCCTGCTCCGCATCGCACGTGCCCCAGATCTGTACAGGTTTTCTGCACTGAAGCACCATATGGTCCTCAAACATCTCTCCAAAACGGATCATTTCATTACTCCTTTACTGCGCCGAGCGTGATCCCGCTGATAAAGTATCGCTGAAAAAACGGGTAAACCATGATGATCGGGATCGTAATAACCATGGTGCAGGCTGCCTTCACGGTTGTAGCCGTCCGCGTATGCATCCGCTGGGCAGCCTGCGTTTCCAGCGTCAGCTTTCTGTCAATATCTGCTTCCAGCATCATGCGCTTGAGTATGATCTGGACTGTATCCCATTTTCCGGACGCG
>ONWQ01000162.1 GCA_900321565.1 uncultured Eubacteriales bacterium | reverse complement strand
TTCCGGAACCGAGCGGAAATGTACCGTACCGGAATAGACTGAATCAGATTCATTGACCAGGTAGATCAGGTCATAGTCCGCACCGTGATACTGCATGCAGCGCAGCATGCGGGACCCTGGCATGCATGTCACCTGTGCCCAGGCTCTGCATACCTGCACCGCTTTTTCCGGTGTCACCACAGGGCACAGCGGTACAGCACGTTCACCGGAACAGACAGCGTCCGGAGTACGGCCCAGGGACAGTACCGGGATTCCGGCCGACTGCATCTCCGCGATCCCCTGGGCTGCGCTCAGGGACAGGAAATCCGCTTCCGGGATCAGGAAGATATGGTATGTCCCATTGCCGATATGCAGGCACTTATCCGCTGCGTCAATCCGCGTACCATACCGTGCACGCTCTTCAAAGACATCGGCCGGAATGAAATGATGATCCACCTGTGCCTCGGTCAGCATACGTCCGATCCGTTCACAGGGCTGGTAGTTTCCGCCGGACCAGTCAGCCTCTGCATGATACAGGACCCCGACGTGCACATCCGGTCTGCCGTCACTGATCAGATGGCACACGCGCTCCATATACCGGACCAGTGCCCCGAAATGCCGGTACTGCGGGTTATGCCCGTGCGCATAGAAATGCGGCGGACAGTCCCTGTCCGGAAACGGAGCAGCGGAAAAGGCGTGCGGGACAAAGTGATTGATGCCCCGGACCATGAAATGATCCGCCAAGTATTTTTCCAGGTTCACACCCTCGGACCAGCCATAGTTCCCGAAGATTTCGCACATGGCATTCCCGTGCTTGGCAGGCTCCAGTGCAGCCGCTGAAGACGCAAGCCTGGCCAGACCGAAGTGGAAGAATGTACCGTCCCGGTGATCCTGCCATTTGCTGTGCAGGTCCAGGTCTTCTCCCTGGGGCAGTACCTGACCGCCGATGTCATCAATCCCTGCCATATCCTGACCCGCCAGGCCACGGAAATAATGCCCGAGACTGGACCCGCAGCGGGTATGCTGTCCATCATCTTCGATGAGGTGTCCGATATATCGTACACCATGGCTGCGGCACCAGTCCCCGATCTGTTCCGAGAAGTTCTTCTGCACCAGTCGTGTCACCGCGTCCATGTACTGGCATCGCACCCGCGCAGCCGCCTGTCTGTCTGCAGACTGTTCCCACAGAAGCGGGAGCTGAAGCGTCCAGTCCCTGCCCCAGCATGCCCTGAGCCGCTCTTCCAGTTCAGTGCTCCATGGCAGGTCTTCCTCTTCATACAGTCGTCTGCCGGTCTGATAGATATGTCCGTTGCCGATCTCCGGTTCATCGGAAAAGAATCCGAGGATGGTTTTGCCGAACTCTTCGGCATAATGCTGCCAGTGGGGTTCATAGACCGCATCAATCAGGATGCGGCAGGACTCGTGGCTGAGCATGTTCATGTAATCCCGGTGCGGGCCCCGGTTCCGTGTCAGGTAGAGTCCATACACTCTCCAGGTGCCCTTTCCGGCAGTCCAGCGGACGCCTTCCGCGTCCACTGGCAGGCGTATGCATGACGCCTGGCCTTCGTTCGTTCTGACAGCCACTACATCCAGCAGCCGGTCATCCGGGAACACCTCAAACGGTTTCATGAAATAACGGTCTGCCCGGGTAAGGACCGGTTCACCCGGTGACTGAATATCCGCGCAGGGCAGACTGAGTGATTCCCCGCCCTCCAGTGTGCCCAGGATACGATATGTCACGCTCTGGCGCAGTCTTTCATAATCACCGGAGGCAAAATCCGCATGCAGTGCACCATTGCAGTACCCTGTCGGGAAATGGCTGTCATCCAGGATCCACAGTTTCATGTCCAGCTTTCTGGCTTCATCAATGATGATATCCAGATCATGCCACCACCTGGGTCCGCAGAAGTCCGGGTGCGGACGGCTTTCCAGACAGACAGCATGACAGCCTGCATCATGAATGACATGCATATACTCCCGGAGTGTCTGTTCATCCTCACCACGCAGCCAGAAAAACGGGAACACATACCGTGTTGTCTTTCCGCTGAGCAGTTCTGCAATCTTCTGGTTCATGACGGATTCCCGGCCCCTTTCCTCCGCTGCCTGCGGTAGTCCGTCGGGCGCATGCCGACGGTTTTCTCAAACACACGGCTGAAATACACTGCGTCACTGTAGCCCACGCGTTCGCAGATCTCGTATACCATCAGGTCGGTTTCATCCAGGTACTGGCATGCACGCTCGATCCTGAGCCCGGTGATATAGGACTGGTAGGTCATACCGGTCCGCTTCCGGAACAGCTGGCTGATATACACCGGGTTCAGGTAAAACCGTTCTGACAGTTCCTGCTGCGTGAGATCTTCAGAATAATGAGCCTTCACATACGCAAGCAGTTCATCAAAGGTATCCCGGGCGCCTGCCGTTTTTCCGGCTGCAGGGTTCAGTTGTCCTTCCCTGGACATGTCTGCCAGCAGACTGCGGATCGCGTCCGCAAGCTCGTCCTCATCCACAGGCTTGGTCACATACACACGCACACCCAGCCGCATGGCCTGCCGTGCATACTCAAAGTCTGCATAGCCGCTGAGAATAATAAACCGGCTGCGGCAGCCTTCCGCATGCAGCTGCCGGATCATTTCCAGTCCGTCCATGACCGGCATCCGGATGTCCGTGATCACTATATCCGGGTCCGTCCGGTGGACCATGTCCATCGCCTGAGCGCCGTCCTCAGCGATCCCGGTGATCTCCCACGGCTCACCCATGCCGCTGAGCAGAACGGAGAGACCTTCTGCAATCCCGCGTTCATCGTCCACAAGCAGTATCCGACAGGCAGTGCTCATGCTTCCTCCTCAGTATCCTTCCCTGCAGCCGGCATGTACGGTATCCGTACGCTGACCACAGTCCCGTGTTCCGTGCTTTCTTCGACATGCACGCCCCAGCCTGCGCCGTAGCGCAGACAGATCCGCTCCGCAATATTGCGCAGAGCAATCCGTTCATGCCCGGTCACGGTTTCAATCCCACCGCTGGCAATGGAATCCAGAGCCTGGTTCAGTGTCTGCAACTGCTCCTCCGTCATGCCCGCACCATTGTCCCGGAACCTGAGAACCAGAGCATCCCCTTGCGTTTGCGCATCCAGGGTCAGTTCCATGGGCGCATGACTTGCGCGGCCGCCATGCTCAATGCTGTTCTCCAGGATAGGCTGGAAAAGGATGGGCGGTACCGGCACATCCATCAGTTCCTCCGGAATCCGGCTCTCAAACCGGAACCGGTCACGGAACCGGATATTCTGGATCTCCATATAGGCAGAAGCATACGCAAGCTCACTGCTCAGTGTGCTCGTTGCCGGGTCTGCATCCAGTGCCAGCCGGAACATTCTGGACAGGATCTTGATCATCCCCGCGGTCTCCCTGTCCCCGTTGACCACGGCCTTCATGCGGATGGCTTCCAGTGTATTGAACAGTACATGCGGGTTAATCTGGGAGCGCAGTGCCATGAGCATGGCATCTTTCTGCTTGATCTCCCGCAGGTATACCTCATTGATCAGACGCTGGATAGTGCCGATCATCCGGTCATAATGCGCAACCAGGGCACCGATCTCATCCGGCGAGTCAGGCACCTGCATGATGGTATAGTTTCCCTGCTCCGCTTCATCCATGTTCTTCTGCAGTTCCGTCAGTGGCTTTGTAATCCGCCCCGCCATCCGGGACGAGAGCGCCAGCACAAAAAGGATGGAGACCAGAAGAATTCCCGTGACATAGACACTGAGTTCCCATACACTGCGCAGCATTCCCCGCCGCGGGATCACGATCGTGACCTGAAGGAGCCCGTTATTCGTGTTTTCCGTCCAGAGCGCATGCTCTTCCGTCTCC
>ONWQ01000023.1 GCA_900321565.1 uncultured Eubacteriales bacterium | reverse complement strand
AAGAAGAAAGACAGGCTGAACTTGAGCATTACTTTATTTCGGGGCAGTACCAGGCTTTTTTACAGAATTCCACCATGGAAAGCGATGAGCCCATGATGCGATATGCACAAGCCAGTGTGCTGGTTCTACAGCAGGAATATGATCAGGCGGCAACCATATTCAAGGAACTGGGAAACTATCTGGACAGTGCTGAACAGTGGCAATGCTGTGAACAAAGAATCTGGGATCAGGCATATAAAAGCGGCGAAGCATATATAAGAGCGGGCAAATGGGATGAAGCTGTCCAGTATTTCAGTGTTTGTCCTCAGGATTTCCGTGACACTCAAAGATATATTGCTTATGTGAATGCACGGAAGCTCATGAATGAGAACCGTTTGAAAGAGGCTGTTCAGCAGTTCTCGGATCTTGGTGGTTTTTTGGACAGCAGGGATTACACACGGTTGCTTCGTGAGGAAATTACTGAATCTACCTGGCAACAGGTGAGAGAATATGTAGAGCAGGATAGTCTGGCTTCGGCTACGGACCTGTTGGAGGAACTGCCGGATACAGAGGAAAAAAACAAGATACAGGATTACATTCTGACTGTAACGCAATGGAACGAATTGCAAGATACATCATGGCCGGAAGAAACACGACTTGAAAAGGAAAACCAGATTATTGAAACGCTGCAGCCCATGCAGGGCTATTTCAACAGCTCGTCAATATTAGAAGCAGTAACTGATCAAAGAAACAGGCGTTTATATAACCGTGCTGTTTTATGTTTTGAGAACAGAGAGTATGATGAGGCATACACTATATTTAGCCAGATTGAACAGTATGGTGATGTCCGTTCGTATGAATCATACATTGAAGCACAAACGTTGGCGGATACAGGTGATACAGATCGTGCCATCAGTATTTTCCGGGAATTAGGAAACTTCCGGGATTCAGAACAGCAGGCTGAAATACTGGAGAAAGCGCAGACAGAGCAAATCTATGACCAAGCTGTCGATCTTTTTGTGAAAGGTGATTTTGCATCTGCCTGTTGCATGTTTGAACAGATTACAACATACAGGGATGCTGAACAGTACGTTACATACCTTACGGCACTAGAGGCCGTAAGGAAGGGAAACCCGAATGAAGCTATCGAACTGCTGGAATCAATTCCTGGTTTTCTGGACAGTGATGATTGGTTGGCTGAGATAGAGGAAAAACAAAAAAATGAAATGTATCAGCAGTCATTACTGTTGCTTGAGGGTGGAGACATCGCGAAGGCAGGAGAAATCTGGGCGCAGATATATGATTATCGAGATGTAGCAGAATATACAAAGTATGCAGAAGCAATATCTGCAGAGCGTTCAGGCGTGAATGAAAAGGCAATCACTCTGTTTACAGAACTGGGCGACTTCCTGGATAGTAAGGAGCATATTGCACAGCTTGAATTACAACAGAACCAGCAGAACCTTGATTCTTTGATTCATGCCCTGAGTGACGACCGGCTTGATGAAGCGTTGGAATTATCTTTCAGTTTACATGGTTTCAAAGAAGCCCAACCCTATATTTCCTATCTGCAAGCTCGAACGATGGAGAAGGCAGAGCGTTTTGAGGAAGCGGCTGCTATATATCAGGCAAATTTCACTTTACTTGACAGCGCAGAGCGATTTGCAGCATGTCATACCTGTCTGAATCAGAATAAACTTGAGCTTGCAGAGAATGCGCTTCTTAAGGGAAATGTCGAGGAAGCCCGGACAAGGATGCAACAGATAGATGACCCTGGAATGCTGATCCATGCACAAGCGTATGCAAGTGCACTCACAAGTATGGAAGAGGATAATATTCCGGTGGCACTGGAGCAGTTTCAAGCACTGGGGGATTACCTCGATAGCGATGAGAAAGTCAGGCAGTTAACTTCTGTGTATGCTGAACGTTGCCTTCAAGAGGCTGCAGCCTGTTTAAAAGGTGAGAAAACGGAAGAAGCAGAGTCATTACTGGATTCAATAGAGATTCATGAACAGTCTCCACTTTATGGTTACTATACATATCTGCGAGCTGTCCTTATGGAAAAGCGGGGAGAGTTGGAGACCGCAGAACTATATTACACAATGGCATCGGAATGTTTTCCATTCCTGCAGGGGGCAACAGAACGTATACAGGAACAAAAAGAAAAGACGGTGTACGAGGCACTCGCCCGCGCGCTTCAGAACAAGGATTTCCGCACCGCGGAAAAATGGCTTGCAAAGACGGAAAGCGACTACAAAGGTGATGTGTACACTTATATTGAAGCCTGGAAATTCATGACCAATGGGTTGTATGACCAGGCATACATTACATGGCACAGTATACCTGATTTTTTGGACAGTGCTGAAATGGCTGACTTCTGTGGTGCGGCTCTTTCGATAAAGAATGAGAGACTCGCAGAAAAAGCAATGGAGAATGAACAATACGAGCAAGCGATTGAATATCTGGTATCGATACCGGATGAACTATTGTCTTTTGAACAGAAACAATTGCTGAAGTATCTGCAAGCACGACAGGATGAGGTGGATAGTAATTGGGATGAAGCTCTGGAAGCATACTTGTCATTAAAAACATATCGCGACAGTGAAGAACGGGGAAGCAGCATTCAGCAAGTCCTGTGTGACAGGAACTATACTCTGGCTGTTGAACAGTACGAGGCGGGCAACTATGAACAAGTATTCAACCTGCTGGAAACTGAACAGAGTGATCAAGGCCGGGTGTTAAGAAGCAAAGCAGAAGCCATGATAGCTTTATCCGCAGATGACTGTGTTGCTGCTTTTGAAGCCGTGCAGAATTTGCAAAGCTCAGAAGAGTATGAACCGGTAAAAGCGTTCCTGATGAACAAACAGGATCAAATGCTGATCGAGCAGGCTGAGTGCTTCTGTGTGGAAAGAAAAACTGATGAGGCTCTGCTTTGTATTCGTCAAATGAACCAGAATTATGACGGGCCATGCTACCAGTACATTGTTGCGTTAAAGCTAATGCAAGCAGAAAAATGGCTTGAGGCAAATGATGCGCTGGAAGTGCTTCATGGTTATCTCGATGCAGATTCATTACTTCAGGAATGCAGAATGCATTTATATCACATCAATGATCAGGATACGTTGTTCTGACCCCCAGGACTGGGGTAACATCGTCTGCGACGAATGTACATGCGGACAATTTGTGGCATTTTATGAGCCATAGCTGATTTCCAGGTGAAAATGCGGGTTTACTGGCAGGAAGTTTTAATCACACGAAGAAAATGTTTGTGGCCATAGCTGATTATGCATTGGTGTGTGGTAATACTTGTCAGGGGATGGCAATAAAAGCCTGAATTGGGTCAATTCTCCCTGCAGGTCGAAAAAGTTCAGCCTGTCGCTGAAGTCGGTGCAATGGAGACAGTTTTATGCGTATGAGCAGGTCTTTGAAGTTGGTAAGCCATGTAGTAAATATCTTTTGGATATTCTGAGTTGATTGGCCGAGCTCTGTATTCTATATGAATGGAGGTTTACGGTATGCCGTTTATTCACGCACGAACCAATCAATCTATAGGCAAAGACAGCAAAGCTAAGATCTCTGCATTGCTTGGTCAGGCCATTGAGGCTATTCCTGGGAAAACGGAACAATGGCTGATGACTGAGATTGAGGATCAGAAGGGAATGTTTTTTGCTGGCACATCTGAACCATGTGCAATGATAACGATTGACCTTTTTGGGCAGAGTGATGATACGTCCTGCGATCAGCTAACACAAAAGGTTACTGAGATTGTTGCGGCGGAAACAGGGATCCGGACAGAACGCATTTATGTGCGCTATCTGAGTACCGATCAATGGGGATGGAATGGTCACAATTTCTGATAATACAGTTTTCAAGGAGGCAATACCAATGCGGTTTTACAGGACAATGGCGCTTATTGCGTGCTGTGCGGTGCTGTTCATGACAGGTGCACTCGCAGAATCAGAACAGTACACGATGGCAGGATATGATTCATCGGATACCGGTCATGTATGGGATGACAATCTTTTTTTCCAGCGGATGGAGTCAATAACGGGCGTGAGCTTTTCATTCCAGCAGTTTACAGATTCAGAGGAATGGCACAGGGAATTGAATCGATATGGTTCGGCAAGTGATTTGCCGGATGTGCTTTTCAAAGCAGATCTCACAACTGCTGAGACTCAGAAGCTTTATGAACAAGGGACCATAATAGATCTCAGACCTTATATGGAAGACAATGCTCCCAATCTGTACAAGCTTCTGAAATCCAACAACGATTGGGAAGAGGCCATATCGCTCCCGGACGGTGCGATAGTATCGCTGCCGACGATCAATCCGCTTCAGAGCAACAATATAATCTGGATGAATCAGACGTGGTTGAACCGACTTGGTCTTGAGATGCCCAAAGATGCCGATTCTTTTACGGAAGTATTACGGGCATTTAAAACAGGAGATCCAAACCGGAATGGCAAGCAGGACGAGATTCCTCTGACGTTTACCAGTCTGTGGGACCTTCGCTTTCTTGCTCATGCATTTGGCTTTATAGGCAATGACTACTATCTTGAAGTAACTGATAACGGTTCTTTACTGTGTGATATTACGGATAATCGATACAGGGACTTTCTTTCTTGGCTTCATGTATTATGGGAAGAAAACCTGATTGATCACAATGGATTTAGTTCCATGGATACCACACGTCAGATTACGGATAACAAAGCGACCATTCCGTACGGATGTGTTTTCGGACCTACGGCATTGAACATGCTTCCCGCATCTGCTACAGGCGATTATGTTGTTTTGATGCCATTACAGTATGATGGCAGGATGGTCTATCGATCATTACTGGGAGATATAGCGCGCGGTACCTTTGCTATCACCAGCGCATGCAAGGCGCCTGAACAGATCATGAAATGGGTAGATTATCTGTATACTGAAGAAGGATGCTTTCTTGCTTCTGCCGGTCAGATCGAAGATGAATATGAACGGACAAGCGACGGTTCCTGGTATTGGGTGGATGATATCCAGACTGTGCAGGATTCTGTCATGAAGGATGCAACAATTGCAGATGGTACTGCGATGCCGCTGTATCTTCCGGAATCGTATCAGCTTCAGTTTGATGATGAGCAAACTCATCAAGCTGTTGAACAGATCTGTGAACTGAATCATGTTTCAAGATTGTCCTACCCGCTGATATACCTTTCGGAATCCCAGCGCGAACAGCTTACAAAGATTTGGCCGGAGCTCGGTACCTATGCTGAAACACAGATGACTTGGTTTATTACCGGGGATGCTGAATTGACAGACGAAACATGGGCAGAGTTTCAGGAGACACTGATTGAAAAGGGAATAAACACAGTTTATGATATATTTGAGTCGGCATTAGAACAGCGCTGGACCGTAAATGAATAAGGAGAACTTGTATGAAAGCGAACTATGAGAGAGTAAAGTCGGGACTTCACTCTGAAAAAGTCACTGAACAACTGAAGAAACTATACGGAAACAGTGATGCTGTTTTAAATACACAGATGCAGAGATACGAGAAAATGCTGTCGAGGCATGAGTCGGTCTTTAATACCGATGCAACTATTTCTGTGATTTCAGCACCCGGCCGTATGGAGATTGGCGGAAACCATACAGACCATAACCATGGGTTGGTTCTGGCAGCTTCTGCAAGTTTGGATACAATGGCAATTGTCAGCTCTGGTACCGGCATGCTGGTCGAAGTTCGGTCCGAAGGATATCCGGAAATCCAGCTGGATCTGAGTAACCTGAGCAAAAGGCAATCCGAGGAAGGAACGACTACAGCGCTTATTCGAGGCGTGGCATCACGGATGAAAGAATTGGGGTATAACATTGGCGGATTTCAGGCGACCATTCATTCAACGGTTGTCTCCGGCAGTGGCCTTAGCTCTTCTGCGGCCTTTGAGGTTCTGGTAGTTGCAATTTTTGATCATCTGTTCAATTCGGGAAATTTGGACTTTAAACTCTGTGCTCAGATTGGTCAGTATGCAGAGAATGTGTACTTTGGAAAGCCGTCAGGATTATTAGATCAGATGGCGTCTGCTGCAGGCGGTTTGGTGGCAGTTGATTTTTGCAGCGATACTCCCGAAGTGACAAGGATGGACTTTGATTTTGCAGAAAAAGGGTATCAGATTGTTGTGGTAAATACTCATGGCAGTCACGCCGACTTAACACAGGATTATGCTGCCATACCGAAGGAAATGAAAGAAGTTGCTGCTTTCTTTAACCAGAGTTTTTTGAGGGATGTGCAAGAAGCAGATTTCAGGGCAGCACTTCCATGCCTGAGAAAGAAAGTGTCTGACCGATCCATTTTACGAGCACTGCATTTTTATCAGGAAAACCACAGAGTGGAAAAAGAGACAGAAGCTCTTGCAAATCAAAATCTGGCAGCTTTTTTCGATGCAATTATTGAGAGCGGCCGATCATCCTTCATGTATTTGCAGAACGTTTATGCTCACCCGAATGAACAGGGTCTGTCCATTGCCCTGGCACTTGCTGAAGAACTGTTAAGGGGAACTGGAGCCTGGCGCGTTCATGGCGGTGGATTTGCAGGAACAACATTGAATTTTGTTCCTGATACGCTTGTAGACAGATTTGTTCAAACCATGGACTCGGTCTTTGGATCTCAAAGCTGTTATATTCTGAAGATTCGACCAGAAGGAGCCGTGAAACTTCTGCTGCCGGAATAAGCATAAAGGAATTACTGAGTTATGATAACACATTGCGCTGCAGAAACTCGGGAGTTGGGGGAACAACTTGCGCATTATTTGCATCCGGGTGATGTGGTTGTTTTAAACGGAAATCTGGGCGCGGGAAAGAGCGAGCTTACCCGTGGAATCGCAAAGGGCTTGAAATATCCCGGCGTGATTCCAAGCCCTAGTTTTACCATTCTCAATGTTTATGAAGAGTGTACAATCCCATTATACCATTTTGACTGGTACCGGTTATCCAGCTCTGAGGAATTATATGAAATAGGCCTTGACGAGTATCTTCAGGGTGATGGGATTGCGGTGATTGAATGGGCTCAAAACTGTCCTGATGCGATACCGGAGAGTTATCTTGAAATCACCATTGAAATAATGAATGAGCAAGAGCGAATGATTACATTCGTTTTTCATGGGGATTTTCAGCATTTCTCAATATGTGATATGGAACACATCGGTCTGAGCGAACAGATGAATGAGTCAAAACATGGAGGAATCAATGAATATTCTGGCGATTGATACATCGGGACCGGTGTGCGGAGTTTCCATCATGAAAGACAACAGAATAGTAGCTGAACACCTTACAATCAACCCCAAAACGCATTCAGTGAATCTGTTGCCGATGGTGAACCAGGCACTTGATGATGCATCTATAACCATTAATGAACTGGACCGTATTGCCTGTGTCGTTGGTCCAGGCTCTTTTACCGGCGTTCGCATTGGGGTTTCGACAGTAAAGGGGCTGGCTCATGGCTTCTCTACGCCCTGTGTTCCTGTTGATGCACTCGAAGCGATGGCATGGGGAGCAGCTGAGTTTGAAGGAATCATTTGTGCAATACAGGATGCACGTGCGGGGCAGGTATACGCTGCCCTGTTTTCAAACCAGGCAGACGGTATGATCCGCTTGATGGAAGACAAACCGATCGGGATTGATGAGTTGCTGCACTCTATTACAGAGGCAGCATACGAGCGTGTACTTTTTATTGGTGACGGTGTACCGGTTCATGAATCCGCTATTCGAGGCAAACTCGGAGGGAATGCTGTAATCCCACCACCTCATCTGATCTATCTTCGACCGTCTTCTGTTGCACTTCTAGGCAGTCGCTCAAATCAGTTATTGAAATATAACGAATTGATGCCGATGTATCTGCGCAAACCAAGTGCTGAACGGAATAAAAGACTGGTGGAGGCGCAAAGCCTTGAAAAATGAAGTTATAATTCGGCGAATGACGCTGCAAGATCTCGACGCAGTGGTGGATATTGAGCAAAAAACATTCCCGAGACCGTGGACTCGCGAAAACTATCAGTACGAGATAGAGCAGAATGTTGCTGCCCGGTATCTTGTTGCGGAAAACCGTGGAAATGTTGTGGGATATGCAGGGGCATGGATTATCATTGATGAGAGTCATATCACGAATATAGCTGTGGATCCTCAGCACAGAGGACAGGGGATCGGGCGATTGCTGATAACGGGCCTGCTTCAATATCTGTCTAATTTGGGTGCTGCATACTCAACATTGGAAGTGCGTGAGAGTAATGAGACAGCTATCGCTCTGTACAAGAGCCTGGGATTCATCTGCGTAGGCCGCAGAAAAAAATACTATGAGGATAATCGCGAAGACGCGCTGATCATGGTCTGCGATAGCCTGCCAGAAGCTGATCCGGAGTTTACAGAACCGGAAACTATCCATGAAGACAATTGAGCAGCATACATTGTGGTACAACTCCGAACAGAAGGGAAAGATAATGTTTTCCTTATGTTTTATTCGATCGAATACTGCCGGAATGTGATATACTGCTTTTAATCCGAACAATTATCATTCGGATTAAGAAAACGAACGGAGTTGAATTGTATGCATCGCGTCTATAACTTTGCTGCTGGTCCGGCAACTATGCCGCTTCCTGTGCTTGAAAAAGCTGCATCGGAGTTTATGTCATATGGCTCGACAGGTATGTCGGTTATGGAAATGAGCCATCGCTCAAAGATGTATCTGGAAATCTATCAACAGACCGAATGCCTGGTACGCAAGGTTATGGATATTCCGGACGATTATTCGGTTCTTTTCCTGCCAGGCGGTGCTACAATGCAGTTCGCTGCAATTCCTATGAACCTGCTTTCAGAAGATCAGTGCGCAGACTATATTGATTCTGGTAATTTTGCACACAATGCGCTTGAAGAAGCCAAAAAGTACGGCAGGGTTCAGGTGATTGCTTCATCCCGCGATGATCAATATACATATATACCAGAAGTTAAACCTTCTATGATTGATCCGGATGCCAGTTATGTACACATCACAACGAATAACACAATATTCGGTACTCGCTTTACTGAATTGCCTGATACCGGATCTGTGCCTCTGGTAGCCGATGCTTCTTCCAATATTCTCTCTGAGCCGTATGATATCAGAAAGTTTGGCGTAGTGTATGCCGGTGCTCAGAAGAACATCGGGCCAGCTGGTATGGCAATCGTTATTGTTCGTAAGGATCTGCTGGGTCGTGCACAGCCCTGCACACCGAAAATTTTGAATTGGGCGAAGCAGACAGATGCAGATTCAATGGTGAATACGCCACCAACATATACGATTTATCTTGCAGGACTCTGCATGCAATGGCTTTTAGATCAAGGTGGTATCGAAGCCATTGAAAAGGTAAACATTGAAAAAGCAAACATGCTTTATGATGTGATCGATAACAGCAAACTATACCATGGCACAGCGCAACGGGAGTACCGTTCAAGGATGAATGTTACTTTTGTAACTTCTGATCCTGAAATGGATGCGGTCTTTGTCAAAGAAGCAGCGTCAAATGGTTTGGTCAATCTGAAAGGCCACCGCCTTGTTGGTGGTATTCGTGCAAGTATTTATAATGCCATGCCTGTTGATGGTGTTAAGAAGCTTGTAGATTTTATGAAGGAGTTCGAAGCAAAGCATGTATAATATTAAAACTTTGAACAGTATCTCTCCAGTCTGGCAAGGCATCCTTTCGGAAGAAGACTATCTGGTGAGCGACCAGAACGAGAACATGGATGCAATTATTGTCCGTAGTGCAGACATGCACGGACAGGACTATCCCGACAGTCTGTTGTGTGTTGGTCGTGCAGGCGCTGGCGTAAATAATATACCTGTTGAAGAGATGGCGAAAAAGGGTATTGTTGTTTTTAATACACCTGGCGCTAATGCAAATGCTGTAAAAGAATTGGTCCTGACAGGTCTTTTGCTTGCTGGACGTGATGTCGTAGGAGGCATTGAGTGGGTTCAGACTCAGAAGGAATATGGTCAGGATGTACCAAAACTGGTTGAAAAGGGTAAATCTGCATTTGTCGGACCCGAGCTCAAAGGTAAGACATTAGGTGTCATAGGATTGGGCGGAATCGGGGGGATGGTCGCCAATATTGCAATTGATCTCGGAATGCAGGTTCTTGGATACGATCCTTTCATTTCTGTGGATAATGCTTGGCGTTTGTCAAGAAAGATTAAGCATGTAACAGAACAGGCTGATCTTTTGAATCAATCGGATTATGTTACCATCCATGTTCCTCTGACAGCGCAAACGAAGGGCTCATTTGGTAAGGAAGCGTTGGCTGCCATGAAAGAGGGCAGTGTGCTACTTAATTTCTCCAGAGGAGAGATTGTAGATACTACTGCTTTGCTTGATGCTTTAAATGCAGGCAAGATCCGGCGTTATGTTACTGATTTTCCTAACGCGGAGATATTGGGACACAAGCAGATTATTGCAATACCTCATTTGGGTGCTTCGACTCCAGAAAGCGAAAACAATTGTGTTGACATGATTGCGCATCAGATTAAGAATTATCTGGAATGCGGGGAGATCGTTCATTCCGTTAATTACCCTGATTGTCCAATGGGACCGGTGCATGGCAATCGATTAACTGTTCTGCATGCCAATATTGCGAACATGATTGGGCAAGTGACATCTGAAGTTGCGCAAGAAGGCATAAATATATCAAGTATGATAAACCGCTCTCGCGGGGAATGGGCATATACAGTTCTTGACCTGGATGAACCTCTTTCAGAACAAGGACTGTCACGTATTTCCTCTTTGCAGGGAATCTACAAAGTTCGCTTAATTCAGGCGTAAACGAACAAAGGGCCGAATGGCCCTTTTCTTTTTTAGTTCCAATCGGATGATATGACCTGCCTGCGAAATTGATAGGCGTTATGGACGAAAAGCATCGGCCTCATCTGACGAGACGGATATCTGGCTGTATCTTGCTTTTTCATATATATCTGCCATATGACTACCCAGATGCATACGTGGAGTAGAACCGATATCCCATTCGGGATGTTTGAGTTGATATTTTCTATAACGTTGCCGAACGAGCATGGTTGGATCAGATGCATCAACTTTCAGAAACCGTCTCCGATTTCTTTGCATTTGTTTGATCAGCCTGGGAGGATCAGCTTCTTTTTGAATGCTGATGATTTCATCTGTATAATCATCAGACAGAGATTGGTATACTCTGGAAAAATACTGTTGCAGTCTATGGAACAATTTTACCATTTTCCTGCAGAGAAAGCGAACTGCTAAGATCAGTAAACTGATACTCAAGATAATTGCTAGACCTTCCACCAATCTTTCGATGAGTATTGCAAGCCAACCGGGTGTATACTCGTCTGCCGCCCCAAAGGAGGGATAGTTAGCTATAGGCGGGACACTACCACCAGATTCATTTTCTGTGTGCAAGAGAGCAAGTAAAAACTGCACAATGCTATGCACAAATTGCATCAATTGATTCCATAAGTAGTTGAAAAAAGCGGTAATCTCATGAATCAGTGATACTGTTACAATGAAAAGTGAGAATATGCTCGAAAGTAGTATATTCTTTTTTCTGACGAAGCTGGGTATCATCCGTCGACCATGGCCTGCATCAGTTAAGGAATCCTGATTCTGCCATAACAGAAGAATAAACATATATATGAGAAAGGCAAAGCGTGCAGGCCAGATTACCTGCGTAAAGGGTTGAAAAAGGGTAAGCGAATCAGCGCGGGTATGCAGAATCTGTATGGCAGTATATCCGAGAAATGAAGCAATAATAATGCTCCGCAAAAGAGCATCATGCTGATAATTCTTAAGGTATTCTTTCCTGAAAACATGCAGTGACAGAATCACTGTGATGATAGACATTGTGTACAATAATGGGTAGTTCAGCCTGGTAAGGAGAAAAGTGAGCATAAGAAAAAGAAACAGCGACAAAACACCATAGGCAATGATTCGATGCCTGGAATTGGACGCGTTAATGCACCAGACGGTGATGCAACCCAAGCATGGATAAAGAAAGCTTAACCACCATAAATCAGGACAATAGAAAGAAATGCCGATAAGATACAGCGGTATTATTCCCAGATGAATCAGTATACAGCGAACTAAAAGACGATGGGCTTGTAGCAATTAAATCCCCTCGCTTTCCAGTGTATAGGATGAAATGCTAATGCCTTTATGAGCTATTGATTCGATTGTTTCTTCTAACACTTTACTATTATATGCTGAGAATACGATAACGTGTGTGTCCTTTTGAAACTGAATCTGTTGTATGAAGGTAATAAAGGAGAGTGTTCTCTGGATTATTATCTTGGCAAAACAGGTCAAAAGTGTTTCTTCTGGATCTGCTTCACCTTCTGGCATGCAATAAGCACTTTCGCGTGAATCTGCTCCGCGCAGGGGCATGTTCGCTGTAAATCCTGCTATCATCCCAGTTCGGATGGAGTGTACACATAGAGTTGCAGCTTCTGATATCAGTGTTTCGATTATTTCCTGCTCGTTTGGCGTTTCTGCATCCCATTGATCTTCTCGTACCTGGCCATTAATGACAATAAGAAGTCGATGATATGCAACAGCATCATATTCTTTAACCTGAAGCTTCTGTGATCGGGCAGTTGCGGGCCAATGGATATCACGGATTGAATCACCAATTTGGTAATCTCTTATTCCACGGATCAGAAAGGGATCATTTAGCAGCTGCCATTGTCGGACAATCTCACCACTTAGGTTTTGCAAAGCGATTGGCATTTCTTGTGCATCTAATAGACGGGGAAAAACAATGATTTGCATGTTAAGCTGCTGCTCTCTTGTAAACTGATGCCATCCTGTTATATCTCCAACGGTCATGGCAGCAGTGCCAACATTGTATATACCTCTATGAGAGAATGTAACCTTGTGTCTGCGTATTATTTTCTGATATGGCATCAAGGTAAAGATGCTACTATGATACATTTCTCCGTCGATTGTAAGGTTCTCGATCTTACCGAACTGAAGGTGCGGTGAGATCCGGCTTTCTACTCTGAGCCATGGGATCCAGACGGGATGATTATTAACCACCGTTTCTATCATTTCTGAATGATCACCAGAATATACAACCGGTTCACGAAAAGTACGGGTAAGTGATAATCCGGATAAACCAATAGTGCGCAGAAAAATGCCATATAGAAAACTGAATAACAAAAACAGAATCAGTATGGTTATTATGTTCACAAAATCACCGACTTTCACCTATGAAAGACAATCATATGATTACAGTGAATAATCCTTATTAAAAACATTCAGATATACTCGGATACATATCATTAATGACTTTCTGTTTTGCGAGAACTGAGTTTGGATCATACCTGGCATTTATTCTCTGGTATTTGCTTTTGGTTCAGGTTAAGAGCAAAACATGCTTACCGGACAGGAAAAACTGCGTGTTAAGATGTGAGCGCGCCGATGCTGAACTGCCTGGCTGTTTACCTGAAATGCAAAAGGACAATTCTTGTCAAATGAAACAGCAACTTTCAGCGATTCTTTCCGTGTATTACAGGACCAGTTATGGATTCTGGCTGAGTTCTGCCGGTACAGGTATTTGCTGGACGACTTCTTCAATGTATTCGTAGCTGGTCTTCTTTTGCATGGCACCGCGCATGATGATTCTGTGTCCAAGTACCGGTTTGACCAAAGCTTGGATATCATCCGGTGTGATGAAGTTTCTTCCATGCAACGCTGCATATGCCTGAGAAGCATGAAGAAGAGCAAGGGCAGCTCGCGAAGAAGGCCCCAGACGGACGTACATCGGATCACGTGCTTGGATGCATATTTTTGCAATATAGTACATGAGATCTTTAGAAACGTAACATGTCTTGCATAACTTTTGCGCTTCCGTGATTTCCTGTATAGAACATACCGGTTCAAGAACATTGATGGGCTGTTGATTGCAAAAGCGTTCCAGCATTCTGACTGAATCATCGAGCGCAGGATACCCCAAGGAGAGCTGAAGCAAAAAACGATCGGTTTGAGCCTCAGGAAGTGGAAAAGTTCCTTGGGATTCAACAGGATTCTGGGTGGCTATAACCAGGAAAGCAGGATCCAACGGATAAGTTATGCCATAATCTGTAACTTGTTTTTCTTCCATGCACTCAAGTAAGGCCGCTTGTGTTCTTGGTGTT
>ONWQ01000101.1 GCA_900321565.1 uncultured Eubacteriales bacterium | reverse complement strand
TGTTCGCCGAACATAGCGGAAAACTGGGGGACTGCGTACAGGATCTACCGCAACAGGCTGAAGGAAGCCTGCTTTGACAGCTGGTTCACAACCTTTGCGCCGGAAGGGCGTGCACCTGAGGCCGGTGAGATCGTGAAGCTCAGGGATCATGCCGCAACCCTGCGCGAAATCGGGGAGACAGGTGCCGGATCCTTCTATAGCGGACGACTGGCCAGGAAGATGGATGAGGAGAGCCGGAAGTGGGGCGGATACCTGAGATATGACGATCTTGCAGGCTATGCTGCCACATGGGTGGAACCGATCCGCGTGAACTACCGCGGGTATGAGGTCTGCGAGATCCCGCCCAATGGGCAGGGGATCACCGCTCTGATGGCCCTGAATATCCTGAACCAGTTTACCTTCCCGTGCAAGGAAAGCGTGGAAACGTATCACCGGCAGATTGAAGCCATGAAAATGGCGTTTGCAGATTCCCTGCACTATGTGACGGACCCGAAGGACATGGCACTGGACTACGGGCGTCTTCTGAATCCTTCGTATGGCGCCATGCGCGCAGAGCAGATGGAGGCGTGTGCCCGTATCTGGACGCATGCCGTTCCGCCCAGGAGCGGGACCGTCTACCTCTGCTGCGCGGACGGGGAAGGCAATATGGTGTCCTATATCCAGTCCAATTATATGGGTTTCGGATCAGGCATTGTTGTGGAAGGAACAGGTATTGCGCTGCAGAACCGGGGATCGGACTTCTCCCTGAACCCGGAGGATGCCAACTTTCTGAAACCGGGCAAGCGCACGTACCATACGATCATTCCGGGGTTCCTGATGAAGGATCAGGTACCGGTTGGCCCCTTTGGCGTCATGGGCGGGTACATGCAGCCCCAGGGGCATGTCCAGGTCGTGATGAACTATGTGGACTTTGGTATGAACCCGCAGCAGGCCCTGGACGCGCCACGGTGGCAGTGGATGCGGGACGGCAGGGTGAGTGTGGAAACCCGGTTCTCATCCGATATGGCCAGAGCCCTCCAGAGAAGAGGCCATGATGTGTATATGGACCTGGATACAGGTTCGTTCGGGCGTGGCCAGATGATCGTCAGAATGCCCGGTGGTGTGCTTGTAGGTGGTACAGAATCCCGGACAGACAGTAACATTGCCTGCATGTGATCCGTGCCGCGGCATGCGGGCCGGAAATGAGGAAGACGCATATGAAGATTGTGGTCCTGGACGGATACACTGAAAACCCGGGTGACCTGAGCTGGGAAGGCCTGGAAGCGCTGGGCATGCTGACGGTCTATGACCGGACACCGGTGGATAAGACCGATGAAATCATCCACCGGATTGGCGATGCGGAGATTGTCGTGACCAACAAAACGCCCGTTACGGAGCAGGTCATGGAGGCATGCCCCGGCATGCAGCTGATCTGTGTGCTGGCAACCGGGTACAACGTGGTAGATACCGCCAGTGCCCGCAGCCGGGGAATCCCGGTCTGCAATGTGCCTGCCTATGGGACGGCTTCTGTATCCCAGTTTGCCATTGCGCTTCTGCTGGAGATCTGCCACCATGTGGGTCACCACAGTGAGAGCGTGCACAGGGGCGACTGGACGCGCAGTAAGGACTGGTGCTACTGGGAATATCCTCTGATCGAACTGGCCGGGAAAACCATGGGGATTCTTGGTTTCGGACGGATCGGGCAGGCGACCGGAAGGATTGCGCGTGCCCTGGGCATGCGGGTGCTTGCCTGTGACACACATGAAACGGATGAAGGACGCGCGATCGGTGAATACTGCACGATGAATGAACTGCTGGCACAGTCGGATGTGATCGCTTTGCACTGCCCGCTCTTCCCGGAAACCAAGGGAATCATCAACCGGGATACGATTGCCAGAATGAAAGATGGTGTCATCCTGATCAATAACAGCCGCGGACCATTGATTGTGGAGCAGGATCTGGCAGATGCACTGATCAGCGGAAAGGTTGCAGGTGCTGCGCTGGATGTGGTTTCGACAGAACCGATCCGGGAAAAGAACCCGCTGCTGACTGCACCCAACTGCATACTGACGCCGCACATTTCCTGGGCGCCCAGGGAAAGCCGTCAGCGGATCATGGACTGTACTGTGGAAAATATCAGTGCCTACCTGTCGGGCTGTCTTGTGAATGTAGTCAACTGATGGTGCAGGAAAGAACTGAATCAGACATATGGAAACCAGCGGATTTCAGCAGGGGCTGTCCGCTGGTTTTCTTATCCCTGGGTTTTCATGTCCCCCTGTTCTTTGTGCGCAACCCGTTACGTCCGGCTTTCCGCCTCCGGGACCATGGTGCTCTGCCGGCTGCGGAAATTGTCGCCGGACAGACGACCTGATGAGTTGATATAATGCTATACTTATAACAGGTACCGGTCAGACCGGGGAACATCCGGAATACACATAGAGATCATGGACCGGGCGTCATACGCGGACTGTGCCTGAGACAAAGACGCCTGAGGTCCGGACATCAAGGAAAAGGGGAATGGCAGTTAGGGAAAGCAACAGAGAACAGGAAATCGAAATGGCTGCAGAAGCAGTCTGCAGAGCGATTCTTATGCTCCGGGACGGAGAGGAAACCAGTATTGCCAGGCTTGTGGGCGCCTGGTACCGTGCGCGCGGATACATTTTCCAGTATGTGGATCCGGAACACGGATACATCTGGACGCGGGACGGTGGTGCTACCTTCGCTATGGAAGACATGGATCAGATGGATGTTTTTGCAGCTGTGATCCGCGCTCTGGAAGGCCGGCGCAGGCTGGACTTTGACCGATACGAGGGAAAGCTGGCAGGTTTACCGTTCAATCTCCTTTTTGTGGTCCGGGTGACAGAAGCCTGACATGGCTGCAAATCCAGGACACGCAGGAAGACAGGAGAGAGGGATGAGGTGATGAAATGGAAAACCTAAAAAAATGGATCCGTGAAGCGGAAAACGGGAATGTGGATGCCATGATCCAGGTGGCAAACATCATTCTGTGGGAGGATGAGACCTCACCTGTGGAGCCGGACCGGTACGAAATGGCGGTCTCATACCTGAAAAAGGCGATTGAGGCAGGCAATACAGAGGCTATGATTTCCTATGGCGCTGTATTCTATAACGGACGGGGTGTGCCCCAGGATTTCCGGCAGGCCGTGCACTGGTACCGGCAGGCGGCGGACAGGGGAAACCGCTGGGCGATCTGCTACATGGGATATATGTACTATTACGGCCGCGGGGATCTGGATGTGGATATGGAGATGGCATACCGGTATTACTCCAAGGCAGCCATGCTGGGTGTGCCGAATGCATACTACAAGTGCGGGGACATGTTCCTTATGGGGCAGTATGTGACCCGGGACGTGAGTACGGCATTCGAGCTGTACTGGAGATGTTATACCATGGTCCGTGCATCCCAGCCCATGGACTGCTATCCTGATGTCTGCAGACGACTGGGCACATGCTATCATAAGGGACTGGGAACAGAGAAGGACCTGGTCCAGGCGGAGCATCTGCTTTTTGAGGCAAGGCGACTGTTCCAGAAACGGCTCAACGAAGGCGACAGGTTCACGGGAGAAGTCCTCAGACAGACTACGCAGGAATGGGAAGAAGTGATGCGGGAAATGGGAGAAGATCCCGCGGAAGACAGAGAGAAAACCGGACCATGAGTGTCATCTTCCGGGTCCGGCCCCCGACATTCCGGGGAATATACACAGAAAAGAGGCAGTGTTTCATTGATTGAAATCAGGAAAATCAGCATTACGGATCTTAAGACCGATGCCATTGTGAATGCGGCCAATACCGGGCTGTGGGCCGGCAGTGGCGTATGCGGCGCTATTTTTGCAGCTGCGGGCCACAGCGAGCTTCAGGAAGCCTGTAATCGGATTGGTCACTGCGATACGGGCTCTGCGGTGATGACACCGGCATTCCGACTGAAGGCACGCTACATTATCCATGCGGTCGGACCACAGTGGAGTGGCGGAGGGCACGGTGAACCACAGCAGCTGTACAGTGCGTATACCCGCTCTCTGGAGCTTGCGCTTGAGCACGAGTGCCGTTCCATCGGATTCCCGCTGCTCTCGGCAGGCATTTTCGGGTATCCGCCGGATCTGGCATGGCAGACAGCCATCCGGGCATGCCGGGATTTCCTGGAAAACCATCCGGAAACACAGATGCAGATTGTGTTCGCAGTCCTGAATGATTCCATGCTTGCCATGGGTGAGAAGATACTGAATGCTGCGGAGGATACGCAGGCAGACCGGGGAGGACTGGACATCCATGGAACCGGACACAGTGTGGTGTGCTTCCATCTTCCGGATGAACCCGAAGGCTATCTGAGCAACTGGTATCCTGCAGCATTTACCCTGGACGGAATCCGTTTCACTTCTGCGGAACAGTACATTATGTACCGCAAGTGCAGGATCTTTGGGGATGAGGCATCCGCAGAAGCGGTTCTGGCCACAGCGGACCCGGCGGCACAGCAGAAGATCGGACGCAGTGCCTCCGGGTATGTTCAGACCGTCTGGGAAGGCCTGCGGCAGGTCGTGGCGTTCAGGGGAATTCTGGCCAAGTTTTCCCAGAATGAGGACCTGAAGGTGCGGCTGCTTCAGACCGGGGATGCATATCTTGTGGAATGTGCACGCGGGGATAAGATCTGGGCCTGTGGCGCACGGCTGAATGAAGAGCAGCGCCTGAACATAAGCCAATGGACGGGCAAGAACCTTCTGGGGTTTGCCCTGATGGAGGTACGGAGCGTGCTGCGTGAAGATACCCTCAGATAAGCCGCATATACCATGATACTGGCACCAGGTGCGGCAGACCGGGCTGCATGGAAGCATGCAGTGAGAAAGATGAAATCATGACAGGACCGGGATTCGCGGATCCATCCGGAGAAAACAGGCATGACCTGTCCCGGCATGATCCGGAAAGAACGGCAGACGGAAAATGGAGGCAATGAAATGCGATGTCCGAAATGCGGAAGTGAAAATGTATTTGTGCAGCGTGTGCAGGAAGGCAGTGTCGGAACCAGCAGGACAGTGGAACGCAGGCATATCCACGGTCTTCTGTACTGGCTTCTGATTGGCTGGTGGATTTGGTTTTTTAAGCTGCTGTTCCTGCCGCTCAGGATCCTGTTCGGGCATACGAAAAAGACCGGAAGGAAGACGACGCTGTACAGTGAAAAAACCATCCTCAGAACAATGGCCACATGCCAGCAATGCGGACACAGCTGGAAGGTATAGGGCATGGCCGGCAAAATGAAAGACTTTCAGTAAAACGTACATAAGACTATGGTCTCTGCAGGGCCGGAATCTCCGGTCTGTATGCAGGGACTTTTCTTTTT
>ONWQ01000501.1 GCA_900321565.1 uncultured Eubacteriales bacterium | reverse complement strand
TGTGTCAAGCCCCGGAGCGTTCCGCTCTCTCAGCTTGCAACCTCAGTTTACTTTTTCCCGGTTACACCGATGGTTACATGACATCCGAAATAAAATTTTTTCTGTTTTTTTTGCTGCTTTCTGTCAGGAACTGTATAGCGGTATACCATCCGGGTTTCCCTTTCATATTGTCAGAATGAACCAGCTCAGATCACTGGAAATCCTTGCACTGCAAGAGATTGTCCCGTCAGTATCATGTTTTCACCGTGCGTTCCAGTCGCTGTTCCTCTGATTTCCGGCATTATCCATGTCACAGACCATCGCAGACCTTGAAACCACTCATGTTTCAGGTTCTCCACAGACCAAAGTCTGTTATTTCTGCAAAATCCGGTTACATTGTTACCATTTTATTCTTGGAGAGCCGTGTACATTTCAGTTACATTTCGCGATACTTCGTTCCGACCACCGCATCTTTGCAAGGCACATCTGCTTCATTCGGTCGATTTGCTGTGATCTGGTGTTCCATGAATCATTGCCTGTCATATTTCAGTTTTCTTACCACGACTGTTCAGAATAAAACCTGTTTTTAGGCTGCAACCCAAGAAAATTCACAGTTTCCGCTTTACAGCACCACTTGAATTCGGTATAATTTCATCAGATCCGCAAAACTTACACAGCTTACAATGAAACATAGCTGCAAACGGATGATCCGGTATTTTTCTGTGGTCATAAAATCACAGCCCTGAATATTCTGCGATTATGGAATTCAGAGCATTGTCAAATAATGCAACAGCTTTAAAGCTGTTTTTACTGCTGTACCATGCATCGGTAACTTCTGTGCATAGGAGGTGACTCAGATGATGAATGAAAAGGTTCTCTGTCGATTGATGAACATGTCTTCGCAGGAACTGGAAAAGTACCGTGAAAATGGATTGCTGGACCCCAGCATGCAGGAATTGCAGAGCGGAAACTACTACTATGATGACAAAGCTGTCCGCAAGCTGACATTGATCCGCGGCCTTGTCCAATGCGGTTATCCGGAAAACCGGATCAAGGAATTGCTGGACCGTCCGGAAACCAAAACTGCCGGAGAATATGAACCGGTTATACAGCTTCTCACTGAACAGAGAAAACGTATGAATGACCTGATCCTTGAGCTGAAAATCCGTCAGGCCTGCACACGGATCCCGGAAGACATGCGGCAGATTATCACGACCACTGTGCTCCCGGATGAAGAAAGTTTCCTTGACTCCATGAAGGATACCCTGAAAACCTGTCCTGACGCTGAAAGCTGGACTGAAGAGGAAGTGGTTATCAACCTTCCACTCCTCTATCACTTCCTGGCCATTGGCGGTCTCAGACAGCAGATGCACGCGCCGGGATCCAGAGAAGCCCGTAAGTATGCACTCAGAACTGTCGATTATCTGAAATCCATCTCCCGAGTCATGTTTGATGAGGAGGACATTCCGGAAACTCAGATCCGCAGCAGTGCTTTCCGTATGATCTTTCTGCAGCTGGATAAAGCTGAATCATTCATTGATCAGCGTTGCGGAAACGGGACTACAGCCTATATCCGGGAAGTCTTCAATCAGTTGATGCCGGAAATCAAAAAACGACAGCACGCCTGAACACTTTGAAGGTATTTCCTTACCTGTATAAACCAGTCTGCGCTGCATGCACCCGGATATATACGCATGCTGAAAGCATTGCATAATTCGGCACCCCGGTGAAGACGGACAACGCAGTGCACCGAACTGTCTGGATTTTCCTGTGTTTCCTCATTCTCTTCTGCATCATCTGCAGACCCGGATGAGACACATGAAAATAGTCTCTGGGGCTCTGAATACAGGAGCTCAGGGACCAAGAAAAAATCTAATTTTCACAAGGAGGATCCACTCATGAAATAAGTCCTGTCGGTTATCCTGATCCTTTCTCTGCTGGCTGTCACCTTGGTTACGACAACAGCCCTCGCTTACGGAACCAGCATCATGTACGTGAAAACCACAAACGGCAAGGGCGTCAATGTACGCAGTGAACCGTTCAAAGATGACAACGTAATCGGTACCGTACCCTACGGAGGCCAGGTTGTGGTAGACTGGTCCTACGCCGGCAATGACGGTTGGACAAAGGTTGTCTGGGGAAGCATGGGTGATGGTTACATCATGAGCCGTTTTCTGGTCGACTCTGCTCCGGGGCCGGTTGTAACGCCATATCCGATTGACAACGAGAGCAAGGAAGTCGATCCTGAAAAGAAAAAGCTTGAAAAGGAACTGAAGAGCGAAGTCGCATTCGCGGATTACTTCTATATTGCCGTACGTGCACCCCGAGCTTCCGGCTGGGCCAATTTCCGCACAGGTCCCTCCAAGACCACAAAGAGAGTAAGCTCTTTCAGCGACGGAAAAGAACTTCTGGCAATAGGCGAAACCACCAACTGGTACAGAGCCATTGATCAGGCAACGGGAAAAGTGGGCTACATCCACAAGACCTACACTGTCAGGCTGGCCAAGCAGTATGTCTCTGAAAAGGAAACATCCAACGGTGTTCAGGCACTGGGCACTCTGAACGTAAACGGTGAGTTTAATCTGACCTGCGTTCTTCCGGAAGGCTACAATCTCCAGGTAATCAATGTACGCGGAAATCAGATTATTGCTTCCGTTCTGTCTGACGATATGACACGGCCCCAGATGTACCTGAGCATCGCCTATGATGAAAGCTATGGTGATGTGGAGAAGCTGAATAATCTGTCCGAGGCGGACCTGGCCATTCTGGAAGAAACCTTCAAGGACATGAACGATGTAAATATTTCCTACAGAGAGACGACCCATGGCACCAGGCTGATGGTTGCACGCGAAACCGGTGCGGATACAGACTTTGTGGATATTCTTACGATCTACAAGGGATACTTCATTGAGTTCAACATGACACCCAATCCGCAGGCAGCCGATCAGACGCTGACCGACGACCAGATCCAGATGTGCGTGAATTTCCTGAGCGATCTGGACTTTGTCGCTGCCACCTAATCCGATTCGTAAAAAAGCTGTGAAGAACAGACGCAAAGCGTCCGGGCTTCACAGCTTTTTTATTGACCTCTGCAACAGAAAGATCATGCTTCATCCGGTCTGAACAGTGCACTGTGCCTGTAACGGATCGTCATGAGGATTCCGCACAGTGACCAGCCAACCGGATACGCCAGTGCTACAGCTATAAATCCAAAACCCAGCCACTTGGTAGTCGCCAGATAGATCTGACGGAAAACCACAAAAGAGCTGAGCATGATCACAGTTGGTGCTGTAGCATCCCCGATTCCTCTCAGGGCACCGGAAAGAATGGAATGGATCAGGATAACAAGATAGAACGGAGTTACAATCCGGATAAACCGGACGCCATAGTCAACGACTTCCGGATCCGGTGAGAACAACCGGACCACATACGGCGCCAGAATAAACACTACTGCCCCAAGTACTGCCGTGGAAACCAGTGCCATCAGCAGGGCAACACGAACGCCTTCCCTTGTCCGGTCTTTTCTTTTTGCGCCCCAGTTCTGACCGACAAATGTCGTGGAAGCCATGGAGATAGCCTGAAGCGGAATGATTGCAAAAGCATCCACCTTGCTGTATACACTGTTACCTGCCATACAGGCAGAACCGAATTCATTGACATAGGACTGGACAAACACGTTTGAAAAAGAGGTAACCGCTGACTGGATTGCAGTCGGCATACCAATACGCAGGATCTGACGGAACGATTCTCTGTCCATGTGCAGCCGGTTCATTCTCAGCCCATAAGGCCCGTGTTCCTTCAGAAGTGTAAACAGAATCAGAAGCGCTGAGATAACCTGACTGAGAACGGTAGCATAAGCCACGCCTTCGACCTTCATATGGAATCCAAGGACAAACAGCAGGTCCAGAACCGTATTCAGTAATGCAGACAGAATCAGGAAGATCAGCGGACGTCTGGAATCACCCACTGCCCGCAGGATTCCACTGCCCATGTTATAAAACAGGACACCCGCAACACCGGAAAAATAAATGGAAAGATAGGCATGGGCATCCGCCATGACATCTTCAGGTGTAGCCATGAAATGCAGCATAGGATCAATAAAGATCATGCCAAGTGCGGTAGCAATAATACTCAGGATAAACGTCAGTACTATGGATGTATGAACTGCACGGCTCAGGCCCTGCTCATCCCTTGCCCCGAAACGCTGGGATATGACTACAGTAGAACCTGTTGCCAGTCCGGAACAGAACCCAACCACTGTATTGATAATGCTTCCGGTCGAGCCCACAGCTGCCTGAGCTTCTTTGCCGACAAACTGTCCGACCACCATGGTATCCACTGTGTTGTACAGCTGCTGAAAGAGCAGTCCTATGGTAAGCGGAACTGCAAACTGCAGAAGATGGCCTGCAATACTGCCCTGTGTCATATCCGCGTCTCGTCGTCTGATCATTTCGCCACCTCCTGGTAAGCCTCGAGTATTATATCATTCAGCACATCTCTCCCATAGTCCCTCTCCTGTTTTTTTCTGCTTTTCTCATGTGTCTGATGCAGGTAAGCATATTCTGCATATTCATAGAGTACAAAGCATCCTGTCAGCCAAAGTACGTTCCGGGCAGAGTGCCAGTGGCTGTCTGTACTATCCGTGAGCGCACTCTCATGCGCTTTGGTTTCTGCCGCAGAATCCGAGGCAAAAAAAGAAGACACTCTGCTGCCTTCCCAAACAGATTGTCTTCCTTTGTTCTGTCGAATACTGCATCTTCCGGGCTCATATCATATACAGACGCTCCTCAGGGAGCGAGTACCTGCTCCGTGCCCACCTTAATGATCAGCTCACCGGAACCGGATCCCAATCGTATCCGCTGGCTTCATGTCCGGTCCGGGATTCATACCCATCAGTGCACACAACAGAGGTGCAACCGACAGGGTCGTGACCGGTGTATCCCCAGAGTAATCCCCAGGTTTCACTGCCGGCGAGAGAATATACAGCGGGACTTCACGCTGGATTGGTTCATTGCCTTCATGCAGTCCGAGAGGATCCATGCCATGATCCCCTGTAACCACCAGCTGATATCCGTCTTCCTGCCAGTTCTCCCACAGGACAGCAATCTGGTCACAGGTATGGCCCACCTGTGCAGCATATTCCTTGGAAAGTGCACCATGCTTATGGCCCTGGTCATCAACCCCCATGGGATGAATCATCAGGAAATCCGGAGCATACTGTCTGCGCAGATATTCACCGTCTGCGTACAGATGTGCATCCGGATAGTCGTCCGTGCAGTAGAAAATCCCGTGCATGATGTCACCACAGCCATCCAGATAGAAGCGATCACGATACAGTCGGAACGGCAGTTCAATCTCTCCGTACAGTTCAAGCAGCCAGTCATAGCCCGCGCAGGCATTGACAAGGCCCGCCCTGCGGGTAAGAGAAAACATGTTTTCAACGCGGCTCCGCCGGCGCGTATCATTGGATGTGATGCCATGCTTCCATACAGGCAGTCCGGAAAGTAATGTTTCATACATCGGTCTGGAAATGGAAGGAAGCTCTCCGATCATGCGGTACTTGGCACCCTGCCCCGCTTCCACCATATGTTCAAGGAAGCCACAGTGTTTCGTCGCCGCATCCAGCCCCAGAGCGTCGACAAGAATAAAAATGACTTTGTTCATCATGTACTTCTTCTCACTTCAATACAAACTACGCTTCCAGAATGCTCAGGATTTTCTCCTGCAGTGCCCGGGCAAAGGCAGCATGCCCCTGTGCATTCATATGCAGGCCATCCGCATCATCTGCCTGAGCGACCGCTGCTGCGTCCAGAAAGTGAACATGAAGCGCATCTGCATACTTTCTGTAAACATTCCCCAACTCCTGCGTAAAGCGGACGCTCATGACAGGATCAAACGAATCACTGGTAACACACTGCCTGACCAGTACAGGGGACACGACCAGGATCTCCGGATCCTTCTTGTCCGGGCCATAGCCACTGCCACGGATCTGTCTGACATACAGTTCCAGAGCCCGGCCGCAGGCATAGGGTTTACCGGGAAAAATATGCTTGGCATCATTGGAACCCAGCATGATCAGAATCAGATCCATGGGAAAATGCGACTCCAGTATCACAGGCAGACTGGCAAACCCGTTCCGGTCCGGCCAGGTCGGATCCTCAAAACAGGTGGTTCTTCCGTTCAGGCCTTCTTCAATCACGTGGTACTCAGCACCAAGCAGTCGCTGCAGGACCCCGGTCCAGCGAATATCGTACGGATATCGTTCCTCGGCCGATCCCGGAATATATCCCCATGTATTGGAGTCACCATAGCACACAATAGTTTTCATATCACACCTCATGGGCATGGATCAGTCAATTCTCAGAACGTCTTCCTCACGGACTGAAACATACACCGTATCCCCGTCGACAAAAACCTTGGTCGCATCAAAGAGAATATCCACATCCAGATGGAACGCATCCATATTCAGTGTGAAGCGTATGATATTGCCATGCGGGATCGAGTTTTCGATCACGCCCTTCATGACGATCAATCCGTTCTCTTCTTCCGGACGTTTCGCCGTAATATTCATGATCTCCGGCCGGATCGCAATGGTTTTGCATGAGTAGCTTCTGCCTGTCCTGGCATTGAACTTCTCAGTCTCAATAATATTGTAGTGTCCGATAAATGAAGCGGCATACCGGCTGGCAGGCATGGTGTACATCTCAAGCGGCGTGCCTGACTGCTCAATCGAGCCTGTATTGAACAGGAATATATTATCGGACATGACCATGGCTTCATCCTGATCATGCGTGACAAAGAGTGTGGTAATGCCCAGGTCTTTCTGGATTTTCCGGATCTCAATCTGCAGGTTTTTCCGGAGCAATGCGTCAATCGCACTGAGCGGTTCGTCCAGCAGCAGGACCTTGGGCCGGATCACCAGCGCACGTGCCAGTGCCACACGCTGCTGCTGACCACCGGAAAGCGCCCGGGGATACTGATTCCGCTTTTCTGACAGACCAACCGTTTCCAGCATTTCCGTGACCAGGGTTTCAATCTCTTTCTTCCCTTTTTTCTGCATTTTCAGGCCGAAAGCCACATTCTGGAAAACCGTGAGGTTCGGGAACAGGGAATACTGCTGGAACACCATACTGCACCCACGCCTGCGCGGATCCACGTCCGTCACGTTCTTCCCGTCAAGATAGATTTCCCCGCTGGTCACACGTTCCAGTCCGGACAGGCAGCGGAGCAGTGTGGATTTACCGCATCCTGAAGGCCCGAGGAAGGATACGAGCTGTCCCTGTTCAATATCGATTGTGATATCCTTAAGCACATGATTGGTTCCGAAAAACTTGTTCACTTTTTCAAAATGAATGTATGACATATTCCAACTTCTCCTTATTTGCCGTCTGCTGTGGTCTTCGTGGTCCGGTTCTGGAGCCTGTATGAAAGAGTCGCAATGATCAGGATGATGATAAAGACCATGATGATATACGACGCTGTTTTGGGGCCGTAGCCGGATTTCTGGTTGTAGTACAGGAAAGACTGCACTGTTTCATACCGGTTGCCACCAACCAGTTTGATGATCGAGTAATCCGTGAAAATGGCACCGAAGGAAAGCAGTGCAGAAACAGCAATACCTGTCAGCAGGCTCGGGACAATGATCCGGAAAAAGGTATACAGCCCCCGTGCACCGAGCAGTGTGGCTGCCTCCACAATCTGCTTGGAATTAATTGCATACAGGTTATTCCGAAGGCCCCGGTAAACAAACGGCAGGATGATCACGGAATACACGCAGAAGAGCATCACAATCCGGTCGGAGAAGATTGTGCCCTTGCCTGCATACAGTGACAATACCGAAATGGCAAGCACAACTCCACGGAGTGTATAGGGAAGCATGGAAATGGTCTGCACAACACCGTCCAGTTTGGGGTAGTGCATGACAATGGTGTACAGCGCAAGAATCATGCTGAGCAGACTGATGCAGATCGGGACAATGCACAGAACAATGCTTCGTCCCACATCCTGCCAGAACAGTTCAGAATCAAAGAACAGTTCATGCCAGTACTGTGTCGTCGGGAACTCGCTGGGCAGCAGGTTCATCCAGCCATTGGAAAAACTGTATATAAGCACGAACAGAAGCGGTGCTACCAGAATGATCGTTGCAAGAACAAGCACTATATAATGTCCTGCATTCCTCTTTTTCATGCCGACACACCCCTCTTCGTGATAATTCTCTTACCTAGATTGCACAGGATCATGACTATGAGAATAATCAGGATCAGAATCACGGACAGCGCACAGCCGACTTCCTCAGAGGCTTTCAGGTCTCCGGAAAACATGTTGGCAATACGGATCGGCAGAAGAAGTGCCGTGCCACCAAAGAGAATATAAGCTGTGGTATACGTTGTGATCGAATCCGCAAACACAATGCTCAGTGTACCAAGGATCGTCGGCAGAAGATTCGGGATGCCGATCCTGAACCAGAAACCAACACTGGAACAGCCCAGCAGCACAGATGCTTCTTTCCATTCGTTCCTTACTGCTTCAAAGCCGGGCAGCAACAGCAGCCCTCCCAGAGGAATACCAAACCATACATAGATCGGGATTACGCCGTTATAGGTAAGCAGGTTAAAATCTTTCAGAGCCGTCACACCGGCATATTCCAGTGCCAGACGGATGAACCCCTGTTTTCCGATCATCAGAACAAAGGCAAAGGCAATCGGAAACCCGGCAAAATTCTGGGACATGTTCATGATCGGCATGAACCATTTCCGGGTTGTGATGCCAGTGCTGTGCACAGCCATTGCTACAAAGAAAGCAATGATCATCGCGATGATGACAGCATAGAATGATATGCGAAGACTGTTCGTGAGCGTGATGATATACGAGTTCTTGGTAAAACACAGGATATAATTGTCAAAGGTAAAGGCGCCTGTCTTTTCGTCTGTAAAGCTGCGGCTGACCATACTGAAAAATGGCAGTGCCAGAAAACAGGTCGATAATACAAAAAAAGGAATTGTCGGCGCCAAATGAAGAAGACCTCTGGCAGCTCTTTTCAGGGTTTTCAAAATCCGCACCCCCAGTCACAATATCGAAAAGCACAAAAGAAGGGAGGAAAAGGACCTCCAATTTCCTCCCTTGAAAAAACTATACACTTACTGGATAAAGGGAGCAATTTCCTCTTCCCATGCTTCCACGATCAGAGCACATGCATTGCTCATCACCTTGGCATCCTCGACATAGATGCAGTTGGTATACCATTCATTCCCAAGAACGGGGCAATCTTCCGGAATCTCAATGTATTCAGCACGGATCGGACGGGCACCACCGCGTGCACGGTCAATCTGACCTTCATCGGAGAACAGATAATTCAGTACGACACGGGCATCATACGGATGCGGAGCCCACTTGTTCAGAACGAGCGCATAGCCGGTGGTAATGGCGACATCCTGCGGGATCACGGTCGTGATGTTCAGGCCTTCCATCTTTCCATTATACTGTTCTGCCCAAAGGGTACCGTTGAAATCCAGTCGGCCCAGAGCGCATACACATTCACCGGTTTCGAGGTCGGTCTGTGTAGCATCATTAGCCTGCAGGCGGCCCTGCTCGATCAGCTTCTTGCAGAAGTCGATAGCCGGCTGCACATTCTCCCAGTCGCCGCCCATGGCGAAATTCAGGGCCAGCATATTCTGCTGAGAGCTCGCGCCACCAATTACATTGCCAAAGCTTACAGGATAGGTGCCTTCCAGGATGCCTGCCCATGTGGTAGGAACCTCGCCCTCAATCGCCTGGTCATTGAATACAAAAGCAGTGGTTCCTGTATAGGAAATAGCCCACATATGATTGGGATCCTTTGCCCAGTCAGGAATCTGATCCCATACATCCACAGTGTAGGGCTGCAGGCAGTCCTCTTCCATGGCGGTCACAGTGAAGGCAAAGCCAATGTCACCAATGTCCAGTGTGGGGTCGTCCTTTTCAGCAATAAACAGTGCAAGTTCTTCAGCAGAAGAAAGGTCCGGGTCCACATTGCGGTCAATACCGTATTTTTCCTTGATTTGCTGGAAGCTGTAACCCCAGTCTGTCCAGTAATCCGGCAAACCGGCTGTCCCGACATAGCCGCCCGCATTCGCAAGCAGTTCTTCAAAAGTCATGGAGTCATAGTCAACCGCCTCTGCGCCTGCAGAAACAATCCCGGCGGAGACAGTCAGAGCAAGAACCAGAACCAGTGCCAACAGTTTCTTCATGTTTTGGGTCTCCTTTCATTTGTCATGAGAGTTTTCTTGCTGAAAACCCAGGTCAGGATGTAAATTTTGTAAACGGGAAACAAACGGACATTTCTTACATCCAATATATCAAACAGAAAGCAGAGCGTCAAGGGGGGTCGTTTCGTTTTTATACCTTGCAACCGGAAACCGCCTGTCTGATTTCTGCCAT